>DASUOY010000228.1:0-10889 GCA_036276395.1 Pseudomonas sp. | reverse complement strand
CTGGGTACGCCGCGCGGTATCGAGAATGAGTTGGTGCCGGCCGCCGGCCTGCCGCTGCATCTGATCAGCGTCAGCGGCCTGCGCGGCAAGGGTAAACTGTCCCTGCTCAAGGCACCGTTCCAGCTGCTCCGCGCCCTGTTTCAGGCGCGCAAGATCATGCGTGAGCTTGAGCCGGTGTGCGTGCTCGGCATGGGTGGCTATGTCACCGGCCCTGGCGGCCTGGCCGCGCGGATGAACGGCGCGCCGCTGATCATCCACGAGCAGAATGCCGTGGCCGGCACTGCCAACCGCAGCCTGGTGCCGTTTGCCAGCCGTGTCTGCGAGGCCTTCCCGAATACCTTCGGCAACAGCGGCAAGCGTCGCACCACCGGCAACCCGGTACGTGAAGAGCTGTTCCTGGAAACCCCGCGCGATTCGCTGCGCAACCGCCAGGCTCGCCTGCTGGTGCTGGGTGGCAGCCTGGGCGCCGAACCGCTGAACAAATTGCTACCCGAGGCCCTGGCCCTGGTACCTGGCGGATTGCGCCCGCAACTGTTCCACCAGGCCGGCAAGCAACATGATGCAATTACCGCTGAACGCTATGGCGCGGTTGGCGTCGAAGCGCAGGTCGTGCCCTTTATCAAGGACATGGCCCGCGCCTATGCCTGGGCCGATCTGGTGGTGTGCCGCGCCGGCGCCTTGACCATCAGCGAGCTGGCCGCCGCCGGCCTGCCGTCGTTTCTGGTGCCGCTGCCCCATGCCATCGACGACCACCAGACCCGCAACGCCGCCTATCTGGCCAAGGAGGGCGCCGCCGTCCTTCTGCCGCAAGGCTCCACTGACGCCGCCATGCTGGCCGCGCAGCTGACCGAGGTTTTGATGCATCCCGAACGCTTGAAAGAAATGGCCGGCACCGCTCGCCGCCTGGCCAAACCCGATGCAACCCGCACCGTTGTCGATATCTGCCTGGAGGTGGCTCGTGGCTAAGTCTCCCGCTGCCGCACGCTCGGAAATCCGCCGCATGCGGCGCATCCGCCGTATCCATTTCGTCGGCATCGGCGGCGCCGGCATGTGCGGCATCGCCGAAGTGCTGCTCAATCTCGGTTATGAAGTCTCTGGTTCCGACCTCAAGGCTTCGGCCGTGACCGAGCGTCTGGAAAGCTTCGGTGCGCAAATCTTTATCGGCCACCGCGCCGAGAACGCCGAGCAGGCCGACGTGCTGGTGGTGTCCAGCGCCGTCAACACCAGCAACCCGGAAGTCGCCAAGGCCCTGGAACGCCGCATTCCGGTGGTGCCGCGGGCCGAGATGCTCGCCGAGCTGATGCGCTATCGCCACGGTATCGCCGTCGCCGGCACCCACGGCAAGACCACCACCACCAGCCTGCTGGCCTCGGTATTCGCCGCCGGCGGCCTGGACCCGACCTTCGTGATTGGCGGCCGGCTGAACGCCGCGGGCACCAATGCCCAGCTCGGCAGCAGCCGTTACCTGATCGCCGAAGCCGATGAGAGCGACGCCAGCTTCCTGCACCTGCAGCCGATGGTCTCGGTGGTCACCAATATCGACATGGATCATATGAGCACCTACGAAGGTGACTTCAACAAGTTGAAGAAAACCTTCGTCGAGTTCCTGCATAACCTGCCGTTCTATGGCCTGGCCGTGGTCTGCGTGGACGACCCGGTGGTGCGCGAGATCCTGCCGCAGATCGCCCGCCCGACCGTGACCTACGGCTTCGATGAAGGCGCCGACGTGCGTGCGATCAATGTGCGCCAGCAGGGCATGCAAACCTTCTTCACCGTGCTGCGTCGTGATCGCGAGCCGCTGGATGTATCGGTCAACATGCCGGGCAACCACAACGTATTGAACGCCCTGGCCACCATCGCCATCGCCAGCGACGAGGGCATCAGCGATGAAGCCATCGTTCAGGGCCTGTCGGGCTTCCAGGGCGTCGGTCGGCGCTTCCAGGTCTACGGCGAGCTGCCGGTGGACGGCGGCAGCGTGATGCTGGTCGACGACTACGGTCACCACCCGCGCGAAGTCGCCGCGGTGATCAAGGCCGTGCGTGGCGGTTGGCCGGAGCGCCGCCTGGTGATGGTCTATCAGCCGCACCGTTTCAGCCGCACCCGCGACCTCTATGACGACTTCGTCCAGGTGCTCGGTGACGCCAAGGTGCTGCTGCTGATGGAGGTCTACCCGGCCGGCGAAGAGCCGATCCCGGGCGCCGACAGCCGTCACCTGTGCCACAGCATTCGCCAGCGCGGCCAGCTGGACCCCATCTATATCGAGCGCGGTGTGGACCTGGCCCCGATCGTCAAGCCGCTGCTGCGTGCTGGTGACATCCTGCTCTGTCAGGGTGCCGGCGATATCGGCGGCCTGGCCCCGCAACTGTTGCAAAGCCCTTTGTTTGCCACTGCCGGCGGCGAGTCGTCAGAGGAGTCGAAATGAGTGCCGCTAATTTGAAATCCCAATTCCCGGTCAGCGCCTTCGGTCGCGTGGCCGTGCTGTTCGGCGGCAAGAGCGCCGAACGCGAAGTCTCGCTGAAGTCCGGCAATGCCGTGCTGCAGGCCCTGCAAAGTGCCGGCGTGGACGCCTTCGGTATCGACGTCGGCGATGACCTGCTGCAACGCCTGACCGCCGAGAAGATCGACCGCGCCTTTATCGTGCTGCACGGCCGTGGTGGCGAAGACGGTTCGATGCAGGGCCTGCTCGAATGCGCCGGCATCCCCTACACCGGCAGCGGCATCCTGGCTTCGGCCCTGGCCATGGACAAGCTGCGCACCAAGCGCGTGTGGTTGAGCCTCGGCTTGCCGACGCCGAATCACGCGGCCCTGGCCTGCGAGGCCGATTGCCGTGTGGCGGCCGCCGAGCTGGGCTTCCCGCTAATCGTCAAGCCAGCCCATGAAGGCTCCAGCATTGGCATGGCCAAGGTCAGCGATGTCGACGCGCTGATCGCTGCCTGGACGGATGCCAGTCAGTACGACTCCCAGGTGCTGGTCGAGCAGGTGATCGCCGGTCCCGAATTCACCATCGCCATGCTGCGCGGCCAGGTGCTGCCACCGATCGGCCTGGGCACCCCGCACAGCTTCTACGACTACGACGCCAAGTACCTGGCCAATGACACCCAGTACCGCATTCCCTGTGGCCTGTCTCCTGAGAAGGAAGCGGAGCTGAAGGACCTCACCGCGCGCGCCTGCGAAGCGGTCGGCACCCAGGGCTGGGCCCGTGCCGACGTGATGCAGGATGCCGATGGCAAGTTCTGGCTGCTGGAGGTCAACACGGTGCCAGGCATGACCGACCACAGCCTGGTGCCGATGGCGGCCCGCGCGGCCGGCCTGGATTTCCAGCAGCTGGTGTTGGCGATTCTTGCCGACAGTCTTGAGGCGCGGGGTTAAGTCATGGTCGCCACTCTGCGTCACCAGCCAGGCTCGAACCGCGCCCCGATGCGCGGCAAGCCTGCGCAGCGCGGCGCCAGCCGTCTGGTGGCCAAGGAGCCGATCAATCTACGGATGCAGTTGCCCAAAGCCCGTATTTCCGGAATGGGCGCCTGGTTGAAGCGCGTCAGCTGGCCGCTGTTGCTGCTGGCGCTGGGTTACGGCGCTTACGAGTTGTCGCTGCGCCTGCTGCCCTATGCCGACCAGCCGATTGCCAAGATCAGCGTCGAGGGCGACCTGAGTTATGTCAGCCAGGAGGCGGTGCAACAGCGCATCGCCCCCTATGTGGCGGCCAGTTTCTTCAGTGTCGACCTGCTCGGCATGCGCCGCGAGCTGGAGCAGATGCCCTGGATCGCCAGCGCCCAGGTGCGACGCATCTGGCCGGATCAGGTGCAGGTGCGCCTGGAAGAGCAGCTGCCAATCGCCCGCTGGGGCGACGAAGCGCTGCTCAACAACCTGGGCCAGGCGTTCGCGCCCCAGGAACTGGCGCATTACCAGAACCTGCCGCAGCTCTATGGTCCGCAGCGCGCGCAGCAACAGGTAATGCAGCAATACCAGGTGCTCAGCCAGATGCTGCGGCCCATGGGTTTTTCCGTGACGCGCCTGGAGTTGCGCGAGCGCGGCAGCTGGTTCCTCTCCACCGGGCAGGGCATCGAACTGCTGCTGGGGCGTGACCATCTGGTGGAAAAAATGCGGCGCTTCACGGCCATTTACGGCAAGGCCTTGAAAGAGCAGCAAGCGAATATCGCGCGCATCGATCTGCGTTACGCCAACGGCCTGGCCGTGGCGTGGCGCGAGCCGGTCGCGCCCACGGCGGCGCAAACCGCTGTCGTGCAGTGAATCAGGAGAAGGCAGGAATCATGGCAAACATGCAGAGCGGCAAGATGATCGTTGGCCTGGATATCGGCACCTCCAAGGTGGTGGCGCTGGTGGGCGAGGTCAATGCCGATGGCCAGCTGGAGATCGTCGGCATCGGCACCCATCCCTCGCGCGGCCTGAAGAAGGGCGTGGTGGTGAATATCGAGTCCACCGTGCAGTCGATCCAGCGCGCCATCGAGGAAGCCCAGTTGATGGCCGGTTGCCGCATCCACTCGGCCTTCGTCGGCGTGGCCGGCAACCATATCCGCAGCCTCAACAGCCACGGCATCGTCGCCATCCGTGATCGCGAAGTCAGTCCGGCGGATCTGGAGCGCGTACTCGACGCTGCCCAGGCCGTGGCCATTCCGGCGGATCAGCGGGTGCTGCACACCCTGCCGCAGGACTACGTGATCGATAACCAGGAAGGCGTGCGCGAGCCCCTGGGCATGTCCGGCGTGCGTCTGGAAGCCAAGGTGCACGTGGTGACCTGCGCGGTGAACGCGGCGCAGAACATCGAGAAGTGCGTGCGCCGCTGCGGCCTGGAAGTCGACGACATCATCCTCGAGCAGCTTGCTTCTGCTTATGCAGTATTGACTGACGACGAAAAAGAGCTGGGCGTATGCTTGGTGGATATCGGCGGCGGCACCACCGATATCTGCATCTTCACCGAAGGCGCGATCCGCCACACCGCGGTGATCCCGATTGCCGGCGACCAGGTCACCAACGACATCGCCATGGCCCTGCGCACGCCGACCCAGTATGCCGAGGAGATCAAGATTCGTTATGCTTGCGCGCTGGCCAAGCTGGCCGGTGCCGGTGAGACCATCAAGGTGCCGAGCGTCGGCGATCGTCCGCCGCGCGACCTGTCGCGTCAGTCATTGGCCGAAGTGGTCGAGCCGCGTTATGACGAGCTGTTCACCCTGATTCAGGCTGAACTGCGCCGCAGCGGCTACGAGGACCTGATCCCGGCCGGGATCGTCCTCACCGGCGGTACAGCGAAGATGGAAGGAGCCGTCGAGCTGGCCGAAGAGATTTTCCATATGCCGGTACGCCTGGGCGTGCCCCACAGTGTCAAGGGATTGGCCGATGTAGTGCGTAACCCCATCTATTCCACAGGTGTAGGCCTGCTTATGTACGGACTGCAAAAGCAGGCCGACGGCATCTCCATGTCTGCACTTGGCAGCTACAACGATGAACCCAAACAACCTGTGCTGGAACGGCTGAAACGCTGGGTCCAGGGCAATTTCTGATTTTGCAGTAGGCGTTATAACTAGAAAGTAAAGGAGAGGGAAAATGTTCGAACTCGTAGACAGCGCTCCAGCTAGTGCAGTTATCAAGGTCATCGGCGTGGGTGGCGGCGGCGGTAATGCTGTCAATCACATGGCGAAAAACAACATTGAAGGCGTCGAGTTCATCTGCGCCAACACGGATGCTCAAGCACTGAAAAACATCGGTGCGCGTACCGTGCTGCAACTCGGCACTGGCGTGACCAAGGGCCTGGGTGCCGGCGCCAACCCGGAAGTCGGTCGTCAGGCCGCGATGGAAGACCGCGAGCGTATCGCCGAGGTGCTGGCCGGCACCGATATGGTCTTTATCACCACTGGCATGGGCGGCGGTACCGGTACCGGTGCGGCCCCGGTAATCGCTCAGGTGGCCAAGGAAATGGGCATCCTCACCGTTGCGGTGGTGACCCGTCCGTTCCCGTTCGAAGGCAAGAAGCGCATGCTGATCGCCGAAGAAGGCATTCGCGCGCTGGCGGAAAGCGTCGATTCGCTGATTACCATCCCCAACGAAAAGCTGCTGACCATCCTCGGTAAGGACGCAAGCCTCCTGTCGGCTTTCGCCAAGGCGGACGATGTACTGGCCGGTGCCGTGCGCGGTATCTCCGACATCATCAAGCGTCCGGGCATGATCAACGTCGACTTCGCTGACGTGAAAACCGTGATGAGCGAAATGGGCATGGCGATGATGGGCACTGGCTGCGCCAGCGGTCCGAACCGCGCCCGTGAAGCCACCGAAGCGGCGATCCGCAATCCGCTGCTGGAAGACGTCAACCTGCAGGGCGCCCGCGGCATCCTGGTGAACATCACCGCCGGTCCCGACCTGTCCCTGGGTGAGTACTCCGACGTGGGTAACATCATCGAGCAGTTCGCTTCCGAGCACGCTACCGTCAAGGTCGGCACCGTGATCGATCCGGACATGCGCGATGAGCTGCATGTCACCGTGGTCGCCACTGGTCTGGGCGCGCGGATTGAGAAGCCGGTCAAGGTTATCGACAACACCGTGCAGGTTTCTGCCAGCAGCGTTGCCCAGCCGGCACCGGCGCGTAGCGAGCAGGGTGTCAACTACAAGGACTACGAGCGTCCGACCGTTCAGCGTCAAAGCCACGGCGGTGCGGCCACTGCGGCCAAACTGAACCCGCAGGATGACCTGGATTACCTGGACATTCCGGCCTTCCTGCGTCGTCAGGCTGATTGATGGAATGTATCAGGAGTATTGGGGTGATTGGTGTTCAGCAAAGGCCGGTTCTGCTATCATCGCCGGCCATTGTTGAAAACAATTCGCAACTAGTGCTATAGCGGCCCAAGCCATGATCAGACAACGCACCCTGAAGAACATTATCCGCGCCACTGGCGTTGGCCTGCATTCCGGGGAAAAGGTATACCTGACCCTGAAGCCGGCACCTGTGGACACCGGTATCGTGTTCCGTCGTACCGACCTGGACCCTGTCGTGGAAATTCCCGCGCGCGCAGGCAATGTCGGTGAAACCACCATGTCGACCACGCTGGTCAATGGTGATGTCAAGGTGGATACGGTAGAGCACCTGCTTTCGGCCATGGCTGGCCTGGGCATCGATAACGCCTACGTCGAGCTCTCCGCATCCGAAGTGCCGATCATGGATGGCAGCGCCGGGCCCTTTGTATTCCTGATTCAATCCGCGGGTCTGCAAGAGCAGGAAGCCCACAAGAAGTTCATCCGCATCATCCGCGAAGTGACAGTTGAAGAGGGCGACAAGCGCGCCACCTTCGTGCCCTTCGACGGGTTCAAGGTGACCTTCGAGATCGATTTCGATCACCCGGTTTTCCGCAACCGCACCCAGTCGGCCAGCGTGGATTTCTCCAGCACCTCCTTTGTTAAGGAAGTCAGTCGGGCGCGCACCTTCGGTTTTATGCGTGATATCGAGTTCCTGCGTTCGCAGAACCTGGCACTCGGCGGCAGCGTGGACAACGCTATCGTGGTTGACGAGCACCGTGTGTTGAACGAAGACGGCCTGCGTTACGAGGACGAATTCGTCAAACACAAGATTCTCGACGCCATTGGCGATCTCTACCTGCTGGGCAATAGCCTGATCGGCGAGTTCAAAGGCTTCAAGTCAGGGCACGCCCTGAACAACCGCCTGCTGCGCACCCTGATCGAGCAGACCGATGCCTGGGAAGTCGTGACCTTCGACGACCCCAACACCGCGCCAATCTCTTACATGCGCCCGGTTGCGGCCGTGTAACGCAATACCCTCCTTCTTTTTTCTTTCAGAGGCCACCCTAGGGTGGCCTCTTTTTTGCCTAAGTTTTAGCAGGCATAAAAGTACTTATTCGCTGGGTTTACCGTGTTTGGCCAGGCGCTCCAGGGCGGCGCGCAGCGGGGCGTGGTCGATGCCTTCGGCGGTGGCCTGGATGTTTTCTGCGGCGCTGTCGGACAGGCTGATAGTGCGACCGGGTGCACGCCTTTCGGCAGCCGGAGGTTGCACCTTGAACAGTATCTTCGCTAAGGTCGCGAACTCTTCCAGGGCTTGCAGCTGTTTCAACAGGCGTCTTTGTTGATAACGCAGGCGGGTGGCCCAGTGGCCATCGGTGACGATAAGTAGCAGGCAGCCTTCGCGCCAGGACGCCACATGGCAGTGTTCGCGGGCCGCGGGTTGCAGTTGGCTTTCCAGTAAGTGCTGCAGATGATCGAGGCGTTGCGCCTGGTTGAACAGCGCTTTAAGGGGCTTGAGTTCGCGCATTAGCGCGGCTGGAGCACGGGCCGGCAAAGGACGAAACGTCATGGCAGGACGCCTTAAATTGTGGAGCCCCATGGTAGCAGAACCCTGCTGCTATCCGGCTGCCACCGTGAAGGGGAAGCCATGCACATTATTTTACTGAGCCGGCGCCAAGGCGCCGCGCACTCCCTCAGCCTGGATCTGCGCTGGGCCTTGCTCGCGTTGCTGCTACTGCTCGGCGCTGCCGCAGCCAGCGGCGCCGCCTTGGGCTCTTGGTGGGCGCCAGCGGTAAGTGAGCGCACTGACGCCGATATCAACCTGGCCCTGGATCAGCAGCGCGCCGAAGTGGGCGCCGTGCGCCGTGACGCGCAGCGCCAGCTGGATGCCTTCGCCGCCCACGTCGCCGAACTGCAGGCGCGCCTGACTCGCCTCGATGCCCTGGGCGAGCGTCTCACCGAGCTGGCGGAGCTGGATGCCGACGAGTTCGATTTTTCCCTCGATGTTGGCCAGGGCGGCGCGGAAGATGCCCTGGGCGATGCGGCCTATGCGCCACCGCCCTTTATGGATGAGCTGGACCAGCTGAGCCTGCGTCTGGATAGCCGCGAGCAGCTGTTGGAAGAGCTCGAGCAGCTGATCGGCGAGCGTCGGCTGAGCGAGGCCGAATACCTGTCTGGCATGCCGGTGCGCCAGGGTTATATGTCCTCGCCTTTTGGCCGGCGCGTGCATCCTCTGACCGGGCGCAGCACCCAGCATCGGGGCGTCGATTTTGCGGCCAAGCCGGGGAGCGACGTGGTGGCGGTGGCCGCCGGAGTGGTGACCTTCTCCGGGCGCAAGTCGGGTTACGGCAATACCGTTGAAATCAGCCATGCCGACGGTTACGTCACCCTCTATGCCCATAACCAGAGCAATCTGGTGCAGATCGGCGATCTGGTGCAACGCGGCCAGACTATTGCCAGGGTGGGGCGCAGTGGCCGTGCCAGTGGTTACCATGTGCACTTCGAAGTGAGCAAGAATGACCGCGTGGTCAATCCGGCAAGCTATATAGCCCGTGTCAGCGACGACGAATAACGCCGCTTTCCTCAACTGCGTTTCCGGGTAGAATGCCCGCTTCGCACGCAGCCATGAGGGCTGCATGGGCGGCTATTTGCGCCTCCCTTCATCCATACGCCTGGAAGATCCTGTCGATATGTTTGCGCCTTTGTTGAAAAAACTCTTTGGAAGCAAGAACGAGCGTGAAGTCAAACGCATGCTCAAGGCGGTGCAAGCCGTCAATGCCTTCGAGGAGCAGATGCTCGCACTCTCCGATGAGCAACTGCGTGCCAAGACCGCTGAGTTCAAGGCCCGTCTGGCGCAAGGCGAAACCCTCGACCAGCTGCTTGCCGAAGCCTTCGCGGTCGCCCGTGAAGCCGGCAAGCGGGTGATGGGCATGCGCCACTTCGATGTGCAGCTGATCGGCGGCATGACCCTGCACGAAGGCAAGATCGCCGAGATGCGTACCGGCGAGGGCAAGACCCTGGTGGCGACCCTGGCGGTGTACCTCAATGCCCTGTCCGGCAAGGGCGTGCATGTGGTCACGGTGAACGACTACCTGGCCCGCCGCGACGCCAACTGGATGCGCCCGCTGTATGAATTCCTCGGCATGAGCGTGGGCATCGTCACGCCCTTTATGCCGCCGGAAGAAAAGCGCGAAGCCTATGCCGCCGATATCACCTACGGCACCAACAACGAATTCGGTTTCGATTACCTGCGCGACAATATGGCCTTCAGCCTGGAAGACAAATTCCAGCGCGAGCTGAATTTCGCCGTGATCGACGAAGTCGACTCCATCCTGATCGACGAAGCCCGTACCCCGCTGATTATCTCCGGCCAGGCCGAAGACAGCTCGCGCCTCTACACCGAGATCAACAAGCTGATCCCGCGCCTCAAGCTGCATGTCGAGGAAGAAGAGGGCGTGGTCACGCAGGAAGGCCACTACAAGGTCGATGAGAAGAGCCGCCAGGTCGAGCTGAACGAGGCCGGCCACCAGTTCGTCGAGGAAATGCTCAGCGAAGTCGGCCTGCTGGCCGAGGGCGAGAGCCTGTATTCGGCGCATAACCTGGGCTTGCTGACCCATGTCTACTCCGGCCTGCGCGCACACAAGCTGTTCAACCGCAACGTTGAATACATAGTGCAGAACAACCAGGTGCTGCTGATCGACGAACACACCGGCCGTACCATGCCGGGTCGTCGTCTGTCCGAGGGCCTGCACCAGGCCATCGAGGCCAAGGAAGGTTTGCCGATCCAGGCCGAGAGCCAGACCCTGGCCTCGACCACCTTCCAGAACTACTTCCGCCTGTACAGCAAGCTGTCCGGCATGACCGGTACTGCGGACACCGAAGCGTTCGAGTTCCACCAGATCTACGGTTTGGCGGTGATCGTGATCCCGACCAACCGTGCCCTGGCGCGTAAGGATTTCAACGACCTGGTCTACCTGACAGCGGAAGAGAAATACGCGGCGATCATCACCGATATCAAGGAAAGCATGGCGCTGGGGCGTCCGGTGCTGGTCGGTACGGCCACCATCGAAACCTCCGAGCACATGTCCAAGCTGCTCAATCAGGAAGGCATCGAGCACAAGGTGCTCAACGCCAAATTCCACGAAAAAGAA
>DASUOY010000227.1:0-8687 GCA_036276395.1 Pseudomonas sp. | reverse complement strand
CAGCCCAAAGGCGGCCATCACGCTACCGGCGAGCTGGCCGACGCCGCCGAGCACCACCACCAGGAACGAGTCGATGATATAGCTCTGCCCGAGATCGGGGCCGACGTTGCCGATCTGGCTCAGGGCCACGCCGCCGAGGCCGGCGATACCGGAGCCGAGGCCGAACGCCAGCATGTCTACCCGACCGGTCGGCACCCCGCAGCAGGCGGCCATATTGCGGTTCTGGGTGACTGCACGGACGTTAAGGCCCAGGCGGGTCTTGTTCAGCAGCAGCCAGGTCAGCACCACCACAAACAGGGCGAAGCCGATAATCACGATGCGGTTGTACGGCAGCACCAGGTTCGGCAGCACTTGAATGCCGCCAGACAGCCAGTAGGGGTTGGCCACTTCAACGTTCTGCGCGCCGAAGATCACCCGCACCAGCTGGATCAGGATCAGGCTGATGCCCCAGGTAGCCAGCAGGGTTTCCAGCGGACGACCGTATAGGTGGCGAATCACCGTGCGTTCCAGCGCCATGCCGATGGCCGCGGTGACAAAGAACGCCACCGGCAGTGCGGCGAGCGGGTAGAGCGCGAGGTAGCCGGGCGCCAGCTTCTGGAAGGCGATCTGCACCATATAGGTGGAGTAGGCGCCGAGCATCAGCATCTCGCCGTGGGCCATATTGATCACGCCGAGCAGGCCGAAGGTGATGGCCAGACCCAGCGCCGCCAGCAGCAGAATCGAACCGAGCGACAGGCCGCTAAAGGCCTGGCCGAGCAGTTCGCCGATCAGCAGTTTGCGTTTGACCTGGGCCAGGCTGGTTTCGGCGGCGGTGCGTACCGTCGGGTCGCTTTCCACCGCCGGGTCGAGCAGGGTTTCCAGGCGGGTGCGCGCCAGCGGCTCGCCGGTTTCACCGAGCAGGCGCACGGCCTGCAGGCGTACCGCCGGGTCGGGGTCGACCAGTTGCAGGTTGGCCAGGGCCAGGGTCAGGGCATCGCGTACTGCATCATCGGTTTCGCTGGCGACCTGGGCGTTAAGCAGTTGCAGCTGCGCCGGCTTGGCGCTCTTCTGCAATTGCTGAGCGGCGGCCAGGCGTAGCGCCGGGTCCTCGGTCAGCAGCTGGTGGCTGGCCATGGCGGTACCGATCAGCCCGCGCAGGCGGTTATTTAGGCGCAGTTTGCGCGGTGTTTCAGTGGGCACAGCTTCGCCTTCGGCGGGCTGATATGCGCCGCTTACTTCGATAAAGGCGGTCTTTGTACTGTCGGCGGCGACGCGGCCTTGTTGCAGGGCTTCGAGCAGCGGCAGGCGCGCGGCATCCGGCGCGGCGGACCAGCTTTCCAGCAGGCTGGCCTGCTTGGCCGGGTTGGCGGCGACAAAGTCCTGGGCGTCACCGGCGTGCGCGGCCATGGGCAGCAACAACAGCAGGCTCAGCAGAATTCGGCTAAAGGCAGTGGGCATAGGGCAGTCCTTTGGGAATGCCCTGCGCAACGTGCAGCTGCGAAGGGCAAGCCTTGGCCCGGAGGCGATCCGGGCAGGGCGTTCCCGGATTACATCCGGGCTTACTTGCAGGTGCTTAGTTCGACTTGACCGCGTAATCCGGCTTCTTGTCGTTGCCTTCGATATAGGGGCTCCACGGCTGGGCGCGGACCGGGCTGCTGGTTTCCCAGACCACGGAGAACTGACCGTCTTCCTGGATCTCACCGATCATCACCGGCTTGTGCAGGTGGTGGTTGGTCTTGTCCATGGTCAGGGTGTAGCCGCTCGGGGCGGCGAAGGTCTGGCCGTAGAGTGCCTCACGCACCTTGTCGACATCGGTGCTGCCGGCCTTCTCGACCGCTTGCGCCCACATATTGATGCCCACGTAGGTGGCTTCCATCGGGTCGTTGGTCACGGCCTTGTCGGCGCCTGGGAGGTTCTTGGCCTTGGCGTAAGCCTTCCACTTGGCGACGAACTCGCTGTTGACCGGGTTTTCCACGGACTGGAAGTAGTTCCACGCGGCCAGATGGCCGACCAGCGGCTTGGTGTCGATGCCGCGCAGTTCTTCCTCGCCCACGGAGAAGGCCACCACCGGTACGTCGGTGGCTTCCAGGCCCTGGTTGGCCAGCTCTTTATAGAAAGGCACGTTGGAGTCGCCGTTGACGGTGGAAATCACCGCAGTCTTGCCGCCAGCGGAGAACTTCTTGATGTTGGCAACGATGGTTTGATAGTCGCTGTGACCGAAGGGGGTGTAGACCTCTTCGATGTCTTTTTCAGCTACGCCCTTGCTGATCAGGAAGGCGCGCAGGATCTTGTTGGTGGTGCGCGGGTAGACGTAGTCGGTGCCGAGCAGGAAGTAGCGCTTGGCCGCACCGCCGTCTTCGCTCATCAGGTACTCGACCGCCGGGATGGCCTGCTGGTTTGGCGCGGCGCCGGTGTAGAAGACGTTTGGCGACATTTCTTCGCCTTCGTATTGCACGGGGTAGAACAGCAGGCCGTTGAGCTCTTCAAATACCGGCAGCACGGATTTGCGCGACACGCTGGTCCAGCAGCCGAAGACCACGTCGACCTTGTCCTGGGTCAGCAGCTGGCGGCCCTTCTCGGCGAACAGCGGCCAGTTGGAGGCCGGATCGACCACCACGGCTTCCAGTTGCTTGCCGTTCACGCCGCCCTTGGCGTTGATCTCGTCGATGGTCATCAGTGCCATGTCTTTCAGCGAGGTTTCCGAGATGGCCATGGTGCCTGACAGCGAGTGCAGAATGCCGACCTTGATGGTCTCGGCGGCCTGCAGGGTGAAGGGAAACAGACCGCTGAGCAGCAGGGCGCTGGCGGCGAGGGTGGATTTCAGGAGAGGACGACGCTTCATTGTTATGGCTCCATGCGCAACTATTGGGTGGGACCAAGAGGGTCGCCAGTCCAATGGCAGCATCCGTGCCAATATCTTTAAGTCGTTGTTTGCACAGGATTTATGCGAATTTTCACGGGTGCTACAGGGCGCCTTCGCGCCGCCCTGGTGCGCTCTCCGGGGCGGGGCTGCACCAGGCCTGCACCGCTTTAGGGCGCCAGGTAGTTCTTGACCCCGGTAAAGATGATTTGCGCGGCCAGGGCGCAGACGAACAGGCCCATCAGGCGGCTGACGATCTGCAGGCCCTGGTCGCCCAGCAGGCGTTCGACCCGGTCGGACAGGTAGAGGATAACGCCCACGGTGAGGCTGGCCAGGGCGATGCCCAGCACCGCCAGCGCCTTGTCGCCCCAGTCGGGCTGGCTGGCGCCCATCAGCAGCAGCGCCCCTATGGTGCCGGGACCGACGGTGAGGGGGATGGTCAGCGGCACTATGGTCACGTCCTGCTGCACATTGTCGCTCTGTACCGCCGAGTTGCCCTGGGCCATGCCCAGCGCCGAGATAAACAGCACGCTGCCTGCGCCAATGCGGAAGGCATCGATGGTGATGCCGAACAAGGTAAAGATGTGCTTGCCGAACAGGTACAGCAGCACGCTGGCCACCAGTACGCCGCAGGCCACCTTCCAGGCCAGGCGTTTGCGTTCCTTGACCGTATAGCCGCGGCTCAGGCCGATAAAGCAGGACAGCACGAAGAAGGGGCTATAGAGCACCAGCAGTTTCAAATACAGGCTGAACAGCGCGGACGCCATGGAAAAGACTCGTATCTATAGGGAATGGATTGAGTGTAGAAGCCGCCCGGGGCAATGCCGGGCGGTGTTCAGGACGGCAGGGCGGCGCGCTGGCGGCGGATTTCCCGCTCGGCGACCCAGTGTTCGATCAGGTCGCGCAGTTGCGACAGCTCCACCGGCTTGGACATATGGCCGTCCATGCCGACCTGGCGCGCGCGCTCCTTGTGCTCGCTGAGGATATGCGCGGTAAGGGCGACAATCGGCGTGCGCGAGCGCTGTTCGGCGGCCTCCCAGGCACGCAGTTGCTCGGTGGCGGAGAAGCCGTCGAGCACCGGCATTTCGCAGTCCATCAGCACCAGGTCGTAGGGCTGGGCCTTCATCGCGCCGAGGGCTTCCTCGCCATTGCTGGCGGTATCCGGTTGCAGGCCGAGCTTGCCGAGCATGCCGCGGATCACCTTGGTGGAAATCGTGTTGTCCTCGGCCACCAGAATGCGGAAGTCGCTGGGCACATTCAGCGGCGGGGTGACCGGGGCGCTGCTGAACAGCGCCGAGTCGCCCTTGCCGCGCTGCGCCAGTTCGTCGGCCAGGGTGGTACGCAATGTGTAGCCGGCCACCGGCTTGGCCAGGATGCGCTTGATCCCGGCATTGCGCGCGATGATCTTGCTCGGCGCATTGCTGATGCCGGTGAGCATGATCACCAGGATGTCGTGGTTGAGGTTGGGGTCTTCCTTGATCCGCGCCGCCAGTTGCATGCCGCTCATACCGGGCATGTCCTGGTCGAGCAGCACGGCATCGAAGTATTCGCGCAGGTGCGCCTTGGTACGTAGCAGGGCCAGGGCCTCCTTGCCGGACGCTACCGCGCTGACCTGCATGCCCCAGGCGTTGCATTGCTGCATCAGCACCTTGCGGCAGGTGTCGTTGTCGTCCACCACCAGCAGTCGCATGCCTTGCAGCGAGGTCTCCGGGTCGGCCGCCGGTTGCTCCAGGCGGGCGGCGTCCAGGGGCAGGCTGAGCCACAGGGTCGAGCCCTGGTTGCCGCCACTCTGGATGCCGAATTCGCCGTCCATCAGGCGTACCAGCTGGCGGGCGATAACCAGGCCCAGGCGTCCGCCGAGCTTGGTGGCGGCGAGGAAGTCCTTGCTGTGCAACTCGGCATTCAGCAGGGCGTCGCGTTCGCTGGCGTCCAGGGGCTTGCCGCTGTCCTGCACGGCGATGCGCAGCCGCGGCTTGGCGCTGGTGGTGTCGAGAGCCACCACCAGCAGGATCTCGCCTTCTGCGGTCTGCTTGAAGGCGTTGTCCAGCAGGCTCAGCAGGGTCTGGCGCAGGCGCGTGGGGTCGCCGCTGATCACCCGTGGCACCTGCGGCTGGGTAAAACTGATCAGTTCGACCTTCTGCTGTTCGGCCTTGGCGCGGAAGATATCCAGGCAGTCCTCGATCAGCGCGTTGAGGTCGAACTGCACGTCGTCCAGTTCGATCTGCCCGGATTCCAGCTTGGAGATGTCGAGGATTTCGTTGATCAGGGTGAGCAGCTCGTTGCCCGAGCTGTGGATGGTCTGCACATAGTCGCGCTGCTTGGCCGACAGCGGTGTGCCGAGCAGCAGTTCGGTCATGCCCAGCACGCCGTTCATTGGGGTGCGGATTTCGTGGCTGATCTTGGCGAGGAAATCGGCCTTGGCTTTCAGCTCGGCCGAGCTGGCCGCCAGGTCGCGGCTGGAACTGAACTGGTCCTGGATAATGCGTCGCTGTCGCTCGCTGAGCGCCATGCTCAGCATAAAGCCGCTGACCACGGTGATGGCCAGCAGGCCGTAGGCGATCTGGTCGGCCTGTACCGACCAGTAGCCAAACAGGATCGGCAGGGCGCAGACAAAGGTCGCACAGAACAGCAGCAGGGCCAGGCTGAACAGACGTGCCGGGTGGTAGCCATGGCGCCAGTGCAGCCCGGCCACCAGCAAAATGCTCAGGCCGGAAACGGCGGTGAGCAGGTAGACCAGCTGGTTGAATTGCAGGTTGCTGGCCACCAGCAGCACCAGCCAGAGCAGGCCGATCAGCGCCACTTCGACATTCAGCAGCAGATTCAGCGGCGTACTCGGGCAGACCTTGCGAAAGAAGCTGGAGGTAAAGCACAGCCCGCAGATCATCGCCGCCAGCATCGCCAGGTTGGCGATCTGCGGCTGCAGGCTTTGCCATTCGCGCAGCCAGGGCGTGCTGATGCCCAGCAGGCTGATGGCGGTGATCAGTTGGCAGGTCAGGGTGGCGGCCAGCCACAGGCCGCTGGGCGCGCGGCTGTAGCAGTAGCGCACGAGGTTGTAGGCCACCAGCATGCCCAGGCAGCCGAGCAGCAGGCCGAACAGCAGCGCGCGGTTATCGTCGGCGGCCATGTTCTGCGCGCTTTGCAGGCTGATGCTCGGGCGCAGGGCATGTTCCGAGGCCAGGCGCAGGTAGATATCCAGCGGCTCCGCGGCGTGCGGCAGCGGCAGGAGGAAGTCGCGGCTGGCCAGCGGGCGGCTGGAGAAGGGCAGTTGGCTGCCGGTATGGGTCTGGCCGATCAGCTCGTCGCCGTGCAGCACATAGAGGTCGAGGTAGGCCAGGTAGGGCGCGAACAGCCGCAGCATCTGCGCGTCGGCGCTGGGCTCCAGGCGGTGATGCAGCCAGAGCGCGCTGTTGCCTCCCGGGGTGTAGAGGCTGGTGAGGTCGGTGGGGGCGAAGCGCGCCATCTGGCGCGGGCTGCGCACGTCATCCAGTTGCAGGCTGGCGCCAGGGTCGGCGAGTGCCGACCAGACACCATTCTGCTGGGCCTGGGCAGGAACCGTCGCGAGCGCCATCAGCACCAGGCTGATCAACAGGTATGTGGCATTCCTCAGCCGGCGCACGGTGAATTCCCTTCGCAAGTTAGTGGTCGGATTATAGCCAAGCCCTGTAGGGCTGAAATATGACAAAGGTGGCCATTTAGCCACCTTTGTTGGGTTTTAAGCGCGTATTGCTGCTTAGAGTCGGGCTCCGATTTAGCGAGCTAGAGCCATGCAAGGCAAGAACAGGCGAGGAAGCGCAGTTTACGAGTGGTAAATGAGCATTCCGAGCCTGTTCTTAACGCAGCAGGGCCGACGCGCAGCAAATCGTAGCCAGACTCTTAGCTTTCGCCGCGTTCACGGGCAATAGCCCGGTAGCCGATATCGCTGCGGTAGAAGCTACCCTTCCAGCTGATCTTCTCGGCCAGGCGATAGGCCTGTTGCTGGGCTTCCTCAACCGTGCGGCCGATGGCGGTGGCGCAGAGTACGCGCCCACCGGCGGTGACGATCTGGCCGTCCTTCAGCGCGGTGCCGGCGTGGAATACCTTGCCGTCAAGCTGTGCTGCCGCATCCAGGCCTTCGATCACATCGCCCTTGGCGTAATCGGCTGGATAACCACCGGCGGCGATCACCACGCCCACGGTCGGGCGCGGGTCCCAGGTGGCTTCGACCTTGTCCAGCGCCTTGGCCAGCGCGGCTTCGACCAGTAGCACCAGGCTCGACTCCAGGCGGCACATGATCGGCTGGGTTTCCGGGTCGCCGAAGCGGCAGTTGAACTCGATAACCTTCGGGTTGCCGGCCTTGTCGATCATCAGCCCGGCATAGAGGAAGCCGGTGTAGACGTTGCCCTCATTGGCCATGCCGCGCACGGTCGGGTAGATGACTTCGTCCATCACCCGCTGGTGCACCTCGGCGGTGACTACCGGGGCCGGCGAATAGGCACCCATGCCACCGGTGTTGGGGCCGGTATCGGCGTCGCCGACGCGCTTGTGGTCCTGGCTGGTGGCCATGGGCAGCACGTTTTCGCCGTCGACCATAACGATAAAGCTGGCTTCTTCGCCGTCGAGGAATTCCTCGATCACCACGCGCGAGCCCGCTTCGCCGAAGGCATTGCCGGCGAGCATGTCGCGCACGGCGTCTTCGGCTTCGGCCAGGGTCATGGCGACTATCACGCCTTTACCGGCGGCCAGGCCGTCGGCCTTGATCACGATCGGTGCGCTTTTCTCACGCAAGTAGGCCAGGGCCGGCTCGACTTCGGTGAAGTTCTGGTAGTCGGCGGTGGGGATCTGCTGGCGGGCGAGGAAGTCCTTGGTAAAGGCCTTGGAGCCTTCCAGCTGGGCGGCGGCGGCGGTAGGGCCGAAGATATCCAGCTTGCGCGTGCGGAACAGATCGACCACGCCTTTAACCAGCGGCGCTTCCGGGCCGACAATGGTCAGCTGCACGTTCTTCTCGGCGAAGTCGGCCAGCTGCTCGATGGCGAGCACGTCGATGGCGACGTTCTCGCACTTGGCTTCGGTGGCGGTGCCGGCGTTGCCCGGGGCAACGAAGACCTTCTTGACGCGCGGATCCTGCGCCACTTTCCAGGCCAGGGCGTGTTCACGACCGCCGCTGCCGATAATCAATACGTTCATGTTTCTCTCCCAATGGAGGCCGGCGTATGGCCGTTTGGTGGATAAGCGAAGCGTTATCCACTCTACAAATTTCGAGGTCGTGATCGGGCTGGTAGATGCAAGGCGTCCGGTCCTTCACCCAGCGGAGTTGCCTTCTGGCAATGAGCATGGGGGGAGGACCGGACAACGCCGCAGATGCCTGTCCGAGTGCGACCGATTTTAGTGCCTAAAGTGGCGCATGCCGGTGAATACCATGGCGATGCCGGCTTCGTCGGCGGCGGCAATCACTTCCGCATCGCGCATCGAGCCACCCGGCTGGATCACCGCGGTGATGCCATTGGCGGCAGCGTTATCCAGGCCGTCGCGGAACGGGAAGAAGGCGTCGGAGGCCATCACCGAACCGGCGACCTGCAGGCCGGCGTGCTCGGCCTTGATCGCGGCGATGCGGGCGGAGTTCACGCGGCTCATCTGGCCGGCGCCGACACCTATGGTCTGGCGGTTCTTCGCGTACACAATGGCGTTGGATTTAACGAACTTGGCCACTTTCCAGGCGAAGATCAGGTCATGGATTTCCTGCTCGCTCGGCGCGCGCTGGGTGACGATCTTCAGGTCTGCGGCCGCAATCATGCCGATATCGCGGCTCTGTACCAGCAGGCCACCGTTGACCCGCTTGAAGTCCCAGCCGGCGCTGCGCTCGGCCGGCCAT
>DASUOY010000226.1:0-6042 GCA_036276395.1 Pseudomonas sp. | reverse complement strand
CTGGGGCCCCAGGGCTGCGAGGTGTACGACCAGCGCCCGTTGATCTGCCGTCTGTTCGGCACCACGCCGAGCCTGCCATGCCCGCGCGGTCAGGGGCCGGAGCAGATGACCGAGGCGCATGTCGAGCGCCAGGTGCATCGGTTGATCGCCACCACCCGCCAGCGTCTGGTGTAGGGGCGCTACTCCGGCACGGGCAGCGCTAGCGACTCCTTGACCTCTTCCATCACGATATAGCTCTTCGACTCGCGCACATGGGGCAGCTTGAGCAGGATGTCGCCGAGCAGCTTGCGGTAGCTGGCCATCTCGTTGATCCGCGCTTTCACCAGGTAGTCGAAGTCGCCGGACACCAGGTGGCATTCCAGTACGTGGGGCAGCTTGAGCACGGCGCGGCGGAACTCCTCGAAGGTGTCGCCGGACTTGTAGTCCAGGCTGATCTCGACGAACACCAGCAGGTTGGCCTTGAGCTGCTGCGGATTGAGCCGGGCGTTGTAGCCCATGATGATGCCTTCGCGCTCCAGACGGCGTACCCGCTCGGTGCAGGGCGTGGTGGAGAGGCCGACCCGCTCGCCCAGTTCGGTAAAGCTGATGCGCCCGTCTTCCTGCAGGATGCGCAGGATATTGCGGTCGATTTTGTCCAGTTCGCGGCGGCTCTGGTGCTGGGTGCGCATGGTGGATACCCCTCTGCTGAAGGCGTTTTTGCCAAGAATTCTCGCCAAATATAGCTAGTTATATAGTGAATTGCACTGCTCGCATCTTCATATACTGCGCCCATCTTGGGTATTGCCGTCGCGCTGGGGCGCGTCGAGGAGAGCGACATGCGGGTTATGGTTCTGGGTAGCGGTGTGATCGGCACGGCCAGTGCGTACTACCTGGCCCGTCAGGGTTTCGAGGTGGTCGTGGTCGATCGGCAGAATGCCCCAGCCATGGAAACCAGCTTCGCCAACGCCGGCCAGGTGTCTCCTGGCTATGCCTCGCCCTGGGCCGCCCCGGGCGTGCCGTTGAAAGCCATCAAGTGGTTGCTGCAGAAGCACGCACCGCTGGCCATCAAGGCCACTGGCGATATCGACCAGTACCTGTGGATGGCGCAGATGCTGCGCAACTGCACCGCCAGCCGTTATGCGGTGAACAAGGAGCGCATGGTGCGCCTGTCCGAGTACAGCCGCGACTGCCTGGACGAGCTGCGTGCCGAAACCGGCATCGCCTATGAAGGCCGCACCCTGGGCACCACCCAGCTGTTCCGCACCCAGGCCCAGGTGGACAACGCCGCCAAGGATATCGCCGTACTGCAAGCCTCCGGCGTGCCGTTCGAGCTGCTCGACCGCGACGCCATCGCCCGCGTCGAACCGGCCCTGGCCGGGGTCAAGCACAAGCTGGCCGGCGCCCTGCGCCTGCCCAACGACCAGACTGGCGACTGCCAGGTGTTCACCAGCAAGCTGGCCGAGATGGCCAAGCAGCTGGGCGTGGAGTTCCGCTTCGGGCAGAACATCCAGCGCCTGGATTTCGCCGGCGACCGCATCAATGGCGTGTGGATCGACGGCAAGCTGGAAACCGCCGATCGCTACGTACTGGCGCTGGGCAGCTACAGCCCGCAGCTGCTCAAGCCGCTGGGCATCAAGGCGCCGGTCTACCCGCTCAAGGGCTACTCGCTGACCGTGCCGATCACCAACGCGGCCATGGCACCGACCTCGACCATCCTCGATGAAACCTACAAGGTCGCCATCACCCGTTTCGACAACCGCATCCGCGTTGGCGGCATGGCCGAGATCGCCGGTTTCGACCTGAGCCTCAACCCGGCTCGCCGCGCCACCCTGGAGATGATCACCGCCGATCTCTATCCTCAGGGCGGCGACCTGAACCAGGCCGAATTCTGGACTGGTCTGCGTCCGGCCACCCCGGATGGCACGCCGATTGTGGGCGCCACCAGCTTCCGTAACCTGTTCCTGAATACCGGTCACGGCACCCTGGGCTGGACCATGGCCTGCGGTTCCGGTCGCCTGCTGGCCGATCTGATCGGCAACAAGCGCCCGCAGATCAGTGCCGAGGGCCTGGATATTTCGCGCTACTCGCGCAGCAAGCATGAAGTTGTGGCCGCTCAGCAGCCGCTGCGCACCTGATAGGCTGCGCACCCCGTTTTTCAGGAGAGTCGAACTATGTCCATCCAGCGTCTGCATGTGGAAAAACGCTACAGCGAAGTGGTGGTCCACAACGGCACCGTCTACCTCGCCGGCCAGTTGGCCGACAACCTGGCTGGCGATATCCGCCAGCAGACCCGCGAGACCCTGGCCAATATCGACCGCATGCTGGCCGAGGCCGGCAGCGACAAGCGCAAGATCCTTTCCGTGACCATCTACCTCAAGGATATGGATGCTCACTACGACGGCCTTAACGCCGAGTACGACGCCTGGGTCGCCGAGGGTGCCGCTGCGGCCCGCGCCTGCGTCGAGGCAAAGATGTACAAGCCCGACGTACTGGTGGAAATGATGGTGGTGGCCGCGCTCTAAGCCCGGCCCCGCCCAGATCGCGATAAGCTTTTGCCCGGCCATCACACCGGGCTTTTTTATAACCTGCCATCCCTGGCGGCCACAGGTCTGGCCAGTGCTGCGCAACGCTAACAATGGCTTGCGGCCATTTTTTAATTCTGAAAACTGCTGATAGCCGAGAACATCATGCGTCCCGCCCGTGCCCTGATCGACCTCAACGCCTTGCGTCACAATTACCAACTGGCCCGTGAAGTGACCGGCGCAAAAGCCCTGGCGGTGATCAAGGCGGATGCCTACGGCCATGGCGCGGTGCGTTGCGCCCAGGCGTTGCAGGAGCAGGCCGATGGGTTTGCCGTGGCCTGCATCGAAGAGGCCCTGCAACTGCGCGAGGCTGGCATCCGCGGGCCGATTCTGTTGCTGGAGGGGTTTTTCGAGGCCGCCGAACTGGCGCTGATCGAGCAGCATGATTTCTGGTGCGTGGTGCATTCGCTGTGGCAGGTCGAGGCCATCGAGCGCGGTGCGCTAAGCAAGCCCCTGACCGTCTGGCTGAAGATGGACAGCGGCATGCACCGCGTCGGCCTGCATCCGGCCGACTATCAGGCCGCCCACCAGCGCCTGCTGGCCAGCGGCAAGGTCGGCAAGATAGTGCTGATGAGCCACTTCGCCCGCGCCGATGAACTGGATTGCCCGCGTAGCGAGGAGCAACTTGCAGTGTTTGAGCAGGCGCGTCAGGGCCTGGTGGGCGAGGTCAGCCTGCGCAACTCGCCGGCCGTGCTGGGTTGGCCAAGCATTCCGAGTGATTGGGTGCGCCCGGGGATCATGCTCTATGGCGCCACCCCGTTCGAACAGCAGCAGGAGTTGGCAGCCCGTCTGCAGCCGGTGATGACCCTGGAATCGAAAATCATCAGCGTTCGCGAACTGCCGGCCGGCGAGCCGGTGGGCTATGGCGCGCGCTTTATCGCCGAGCGGCCGACCCGGGTCGGTGTGGTCGCCATGGGCTATGCCGACGGTTACCCGCGCCACGCGCCAACCGGCACCCCGGTGGCGGTGGACGGCCAGCTGACCCGCCTGATCGGCCGGGTGTCGATGGACATGCTTACGGTGGATCTGACCGATCTGCCCCAGGCGGGCCTGGGCAGTCGCGTGGAATTGTGGGGCAAGCAGGTGCTGGCCAGCGACGTGGCCATAGCCGCCGGCAGCATTCCCTACCAGATTTTCTGCAACCTGCGCCGGGTGCCATTGCTCTACCACGGGGATTGAAACGGCCGTTTGCCTAGGAATTCTATTCAGCTGTTGTAAATACTGAACGCTGTTGCCATGATAGGTGCACTTTGACCTATCTTCCCGAGGGGGACTCCAGCATTGGACGTCGGTGTTCGACTGCAATCCATTCGCAAACTCAAGGGCCTGTCCCAGCGTGAACTCGCCAAACGGGCAGGCGTCACCAACAGCACCATTTCGATGATCGAGAAGAACAGCGTAAGCCCTTCGATCAGTTCGTTGAAAAAGGTGTTGGCGGGTATTCCCATGTCGCTGGTCGAGTTCTTCTCCCTCGATGTGGAGCCGGACAACCAGGCTCAGGTGGTCTATCGCGCCGCCGATCTCACCGATATCTGCAGTGGTGCCATCACCATGAAGCTGGTGGGCAAGGCGCACCCGAGCCGGGCTATCTCCTTCCTCGATGAAATCTATCCCAGCGGCTCCGATACCGGCGATGAGATGTACGCCCATGAAGGTGAGGAAGCCGGCATGCTGGTCGAGGGCAAGCTGGAACTGACCGTGGGCGAGGAGGTGTTTATCCTCGAACCGGGCGACAGCTACTACTTCGAGAGCAGCAAGCCGCACCGCTTCCGCAATCCCTTCGAGCAGCCCGCGCGGCTGATCAGCGCAACTACTCCGGCGAACTTCTAAGAGCCTGCTTACGATCTGCTGCGCGTCGGCCCTGCTGCGTTAAAAATGGCCTCGGAAAGCGGCTTGCCGCTAACGCGCGTGAGCGCGGCCCGAAGGGCGAGTGAAGCGAGTCATGCTCATTTTCATTCGTAAACTCCGCTTCCTTGCCGCTTTGACCAGCCGGAGGCTGTTACTAACGTAGCGCCTTGCATGGCTCTAGCTCGCGAGATCGTAAACAGGCTCTAAGCTGGCTGCGGTGGCTAATAACCCTGCGACAATCTGGGTTGTTTCAGCCGCAGCGGCTTGCCGTTATACTGTCGCCCGCTCGCGAAACCGTGGCCGCGAGCGTGACTAGCCACGATGAGGGTGTACCGTGAACCTGATTAAAAAGATCCTGATAGCACCGGCTGCCGTACTGGCCCTGTGGGCTGTGACTGCTCAGGCCACGACCGACGAAGCCATTGCCGAGCGTCTCAAGCCGGTGGGCGAAGTCTGCGTGATGGGCGAAGAGTGCAAGGGCGTTGGCGCTGTAGCGGCTGCCGCTGGCGGCGCACCGCGTACCGGTGATGACATCATTGCCAAGCACTGCGGTGCTTGCCATACCCCGGGCGTACTGGGTGCACCGAAGGTCGGTGACACGGCTGCCTGGAAGGCCCGCGCCAGCAATGGCGTAGACGGTCTGCTGGCCAATGCCATTTCCGGCATCAACGCCATGCCGCCGAAAGGCACCTGTGCCGATTGCTCGGATGACGAGCTGCGTGAAGCAATCGTCAAGATGTCCGGCCTGTAAGGCGCATCCCGACAAAAAAACCGCCCTAGGGCGGTTTTTTTTGGTCTGTCACTTAGGCTCGCCAGTCTGGCGGCCTTCAGTCGAGAAAGCTGACCTGGCCGTCTTTTAGCGAGGCGATGCGGGCCAGGGATTCGACCCGGTAGCCCTGCGCATCCAGCTCGGCGCGGCCGCGCTGGAAGGACTTCTCGATCACCACGCCGATCCCGGCGATGCTTGCGCCGGCCTGGCCGATCAGGTCGATCAGGGCGCGGGCGGCGTGGCCGTTGGCGAGAAAGTCGTCGATCAGCAGCACATGATCCTGGGCGCCCAGGTGCTTGGCCGAGATGGCCAGGGTGCTTTCGGTCTGCTTGGTGAAGGAGAACACCTTGGAGATATACAGGTTGTCCTTCAGCGTCAGCGACTGGTACTTGCGCGCGAAAATCACCGGCACGCCCAGCTCCAGGCCGGCCATCACCGCCGGGGCAATGCCCGAGGCTTCGATGGTAACGATCTTGGTGATGTTCTGGCCGGCGAAGCGCTGGGCGAACTCATGGCCGATCTGCTGCATCAGCTTGGGGTCGATCTGGTGATTGAGAAAGGCATCGACCTTGAGCACCTGCTCCGAGAGCACGGTGCCTTCATCGCGAATCTTCTGCTTTAGCGCTTCCACGCGGTTACCCTCGTCGTTCTTTCTGATGCCCGGTCTGTGCCAGGATGTAATGGTGCAGCGTAGCGCGGATGCAATCAGCGGCGAAATACTCGCCGGGTGCATCCTGCGCCTCGCCGGTTATTTTTGATGGCCGCCATCCTTGGCGGCCACCCTGCGGGCCGTCGCTGTGCGACGTTAAAAATGATTCCCGATCATTTCTTGAGCATGGCGCGCATATTGGCCAGCGCCGAGTT
>DASUOY010000225.1:0-3111 GCA_036276395.1 Pseudomonas sp. | reverse complement strand
CGCGAGCGGGTTGCCGGGCTTAGCGATGCCGAGTTGCACAGCGGCATCGCCAATCTGGATCTGCGCGTGCACCAGAGCCTGGCGAGTATCAGTCAGATCGCCCTGCAACTGGTGGACGATGCCTATGCCTCCCTGGCCGATCTGGAGCAGATCAACCCCCGGCTCAACCAATTCAACCGCTATGCGCGCACCTCGATTGCCATGCGCGTGCTGCTGGAGCGGCGCGGCCTGAGCCTGCCACCGCTGCAGTTCGAGTTACCGCGCAGCGAGATCGAGCAGCGACTGGCCGGGGTCGAGCAGAAGGAGCAGAACATCTGCCAGGCCGTGGTGCTGCATATCAACGATATGCGCAGCGACCTGACGCTGATTCTCGGCAACCCCGCCTGTTCGGACAGCCAGCGGCAGTTCTACAGCGAGCTGGATCAGGCCCTGGCCGCCAACCTGGCGCATATCGAGGCGGGGCTGAGCCTTAGCGAGTTGCCCATGCCGATCGAGTCCATCGAGGTGGCCGGTGAGCCGCAAACGGCTGATGAACCCGCCGCTGTGGCAGAGCCCCAGGCCTCTACTGAAACTGCGGCAATTGCCCCGAGTGCCAGCAGCCCGCCGCCCAGTTCGGCGCCTGAAGCGGGGGCGGAGGAGGCCGCAGCCGGCTTTGTCGGCAAGCTGAAAACCTGGCTAAACAGCCCCTGGGATGTGCGCTGGAAGGATGTATCGAAAGCCCCGGCGGACAAGGGCAAGGGCCCGACGGATAAGGCCTGAGTGGCGAGGTAGGCGCGCCGGGCGCACCAGCAGATTCCCGGTGCGCGGCGCACCCAGCGCTGCCCTAGCAGTCGCAATCAAGCAGAAAAAAGGCGGGCGTGATCATGATCACGCCCGCCTTTTTGCTCGCAGGGTATGGCTCGGTGTTGCGCCGAATCAGTCCTGGCGGCTGGTGACTTCCAGCAGGTGGTAGCCGAACTGGGTCTTGACCGGACCCTGCACCACATTGATCGGGGCGCTGAACACCACGGTGTCGAATTCCTTGACCATCTGGCCCGGGCCGAAGGAGCCGAGGTCGCCGCCGCTGCGGCTGGACGGGCAGGTGGAGTTGTCTTTGGCGACCTGGGCGAAGTCGGCGCCGGCTTCGATGGCGGCTTTCAGTTCGTTGCACTTGGCTTCGGTGGCAACCAGGATGTGACGGGCAGTGGCGCGGGCCATGGGGAGTACTCCTTTCAATAAAGCCGCCAAGCCTAGCGCATTCGCCGGGCTATTCAAACGCTGGCCGACGCGCAGCAGATAGTGAACAGGTTCTTAGGGCGTTGCTTGCCTTAGCTCGACCAACAGTGGCGGCTGCCCGGCGCGTTGTTGACGAAGGCATAGTGCGGCCGCGGCTATCCTGGTGCGTATCTGGCACCATCGTGCAATATGGCCGCACCCCGCCTTTTGGCTAATTACGCCCGTGGCCAGGGGGCTGGCGCTCCTTGCGGCAAACACTGCTCGCGTTAGCACATGCAAATCCTGGCGCGGCAGGGTAACTTTCCTCGCCGCGGCGCGGGGAGTGCGCTGCGTACACAGCAAAGCTTGAGCAGTGCCAACAGGAGGTCGATTCATGCAAGCGCGTTACCGCCAGCCGTTACGCTGGCTGGCCAACCAGGCCAGGCCATGGCCCCGGGGAATGGTCCAGCTGTGTCTGCTCCTGCTGCTTAACCTCGGGCTCTGCGGCCATGCCGGCGCGGCGCTCAAGCTGCGTGCCTGCAGCCTGCCGTTGCCGCCGCAGACGATGCTCGACGCCCAGGGCCAGCCCGATGGCTATGCGGTGAAAATTCTCCAGGCGGTGGCCCAGCGCCTGGATTGGCAACTGCACATCGACTACATGCCCTGGATGCGCGTGGTGGCCGAGGCCAAGCAGGGCAAGTGCGACCTGATGCTGACCGTGCTGCGCCGCGACGACTACGCAAGCTATATGCTCTTTCCGGCCACGCCGATTCTCGAACAGACCAATGTGCTGGTGGTGCGCCGCGATCACGGCATCGACTACCAGGGCGACCTCGAAGCCTTTATGCGCCGCCACTCGGTCGGCCTGTACCGCGACAAGGCGGTGGATGACGCCTTCGAACGGCTGCGCCGCGCACCCTGGGCGCGGGTCGATCTGGCCAACACGCCGCTGCAGAACATCGAGAAACTGCTGGCCGGGCGTTTCGATGCGGCCATCGAGAACGACCTTACCGCCGTCTATACCCTGCGCGGCCTGGGCCGCCTGGCGGAGGCCAAGCTGCTGCGCCCGCCGCTCAACGTCACCCCGGCCTACGTCACCTTTCCCCTGGCCGGGCAGGCCACCACCCAGGTCGGCGCATTCGACGTGGCCCTGCGCGAGTTTCAGCGCAGCGCCGCATTTCGCCGGTTGCAGGCCACCTACCTCGATCTGTAAACGTTGCCCGACGCCTTCGTGGTTTTTGCCAAAAGCCCGTAATAGGGCTTGCCTAACCCGGGGGTTAGTGGCGTAGGCTGGGGCCGTCGCCTTGGGAGGCGACGCTATTCGCGAACAGTTGAAGAAGGAAAGCGCTATGCAAATCCAAGTTCACAGCGATAACCACATCGAAGGCAGCGCACGGCTGGTGGAGTGGGTGAGTGCCAGTGTTGCCAGCAAGCTGGAACGCTTCGACGACGAGTTGACCCGTATCGTTGTCCACCTGCATGACGACAATGGCGCAAAGGCCGGCGCACAGGATAAACGCTGCCAGATCGAAGCGCGGCCCAAGGGCCTGCAAGCCCTGTCCGTGACCCACAAGGCCGAGACCCTGGAACAAGCCATCGAAGGCGCCATCGAAAAACTTCACCACGCCCTCGAGCACCAGTTCGGCAAGCTACGCAGCAAACGCGTCACCCCGCTGCATGCCGAGGCACCGGCGAGCAACGCCGAGCAGGATGCCCTGCTGCACGAGGATTTCCTCGCCGAGCAGCAACTGCGCGCCGTATAACCCACGCGGGCAGCAGGCCGTCCTTGCTGCCCAACGCCACTTTCTATACGCCCCCGTCGGCTCGCCTGCGGGGGCGTAGTCGTTTTATCCGGCTGGTTTTCGGCCCCGAGCGCCTGGAGAACAGGGCAAAACGCCTGTGGGCATTGCCCCTGGC
>DASUOY010000224.1:0-2490 GCA_036276395.1 Pseudomonas sp. | reverse complement strand
CGCGCTGGGGATAGCCATCATCGCCCCCTACGACACCTACATCACCTATGAAACCTACATAGTGCCGGGGCTGGCCTGCATGATCCTGCTGTTCAACGGCATGCAGGGCTCCCTGGCGATGGTCTACGACCGTGAGATGGGCAGCATGCGCGTGCTGCTCACCAGCCCGTTGCCGCGCGCCTTTCTGCTGGCCAGCAAGCTGTTGGCCACGGCGCTGATCTCGCTGCTGCAGGTCTACGCCTTCCTCGCCATCGCCTGGCTGTACGGCGTGCAGCCACCGCCCTGGGGGTTGATCGCCGCCCTGCCGGCGCTGCTGCTGGTGGCGCTGCTGCTTAGCGCCTTGGGGTTGTTACTGAGCAACGGCATCCGCCAGCTGGAGAACTTCGCCGGGGTGATGAATTTCGTGATCTTCCCGCTGTTCTTCCTGTCGTCGGCGCTCTACCCGCTGTGGAAGATGCGCGAAGCCAGCGAGTGGCTGTACTGGCTGTGCGCGCTCAACCCCTTCAGCCATGCGGTGGAGCTGGTGCGCTTCGCCCTCTACCAGCGCCTGAACCTGTCCGCCCTGCTGATCTGCCTGGGCCTGACCACACTGTTCGCCGTGCTCGCGGTGCTGACCTTCAACCCGCAACACGCGGCGCTGCGCAAGGCCGGCTAAGCCCTAGCCACGTCCAGGGGTGCGGCGCACCCTACACCTGACACCGCGTAGGTGCGCGCCATGCGCACCGCCCTTGCGTCACTTGCAGCACACGCCAGCGGCGGTAATTACTACTTTGGTACTGCATTTGCTCTCCATCGTAGAATTTCCAAGGCAGCAGCCCGGGTCTCTAATACCCCCATAACAAGTACAGAGACCCGCCACCATGAAACCCTGCCTCGTTCTACAAGCAGGGCTACTCCTCGGCACCAGCCTGCTGGCAACGCCAGCGCTGAGCGAGGAGGCCCTGTACAGCGCCGATGGCTACCGCCAGGCGCACTACCGCAGCCCCACCCCGGCTTCGCTGGCGGGTGCGCGCAGCCTGGACACGGCCGCCCTGCAACGCCTGCTGGCCGAGCAGCCGCACACCCGGCTGATCGACGTCTATCGCCGGCCCTGGCGCCATGGCCAATTTATCCAGGACGAGGCCCATGCCAACCTGCCCGGCAGCCTGTGGCTGGCCAATACCGGCGACGGTGTACTCGAACCACGCTGGCAGCGCCACTTCAAGCAACAGCTGCAACGCATCAGCCTGGGCGACCCGGACTGGCCGCTGGTGTTCTACTGCCGCGCCGACTGCTGGCTGGGCTGGAACGCCGCCCGCCGCGCCCTGACCCTGGGCTACCGCCGGCTGTACTGGTACCGTGACGGCATCGACGGCTGGCAACAGGCCGGCCTGCCCCTGGTGCCGGCGCAACCCGTGCCCCTGGCGGACAGCGCCGCGACTTTCGCCATTCCCACCGCCACACCATAATCAAAACAACGAGGTGAAAGGCCATGTACAAAATTCTGATTGCCGACGACCACCCGCTGTTTCGCGAAGCCATCCACAACGTCATCAGTGACGGCTTCCCCGGTAGCGAGATCATGGAAACCGCCGACCTCGACAGCGCCCTGGCCATGACCCAGGAGCACGACGATCTCGACCTGATCCTGCTCGACCTGAATATGCCGGGCATGCACGGCCTGGGCGGCCTGATCAACCTGCGCAACGAGGCGCCGACCATCCCGGTGGTGATAGTTTCCGCCGAGCAGGACAAGCAGATCGTGCTGCAGGCCATCACCTATGGCGCGGTGGGCTTTATCACCAAATCCTCGCCGCGGGCGCAGATGACCGAGGCCATCGCGCAGATCCTCGACGGCAACGTCTACCTGCCGCCGGACATCATCCGCTCGCAGAAGAGCGGCAGCCACCGCACCCACAACGAGCACCACAGCTTCCCCCCTGAACTGCTGCAAGCCCTGACCCGCAAGCAGCTGCTGGTACTCGAACGCATGACCAAGGGCGAATCCAACAAGCAGATCGCCTACAGCCTGGATATCGCCGAAACCACGGTCAAAGCCCATGTCTCGGCCATCCTGCGCAAGCTCAATGTGCATAACCGGGTGCAGGCGATTCTCTCGGCCGGGGATATCGACTTCGCCGCCTATCTGCGCCGGTAAGTTGCTTGCGGTGCCGAAGGAATCCATAGCTGCATTCGGTGCGCGCAGCGCACCCTACGGGCAATGGCGCAACAAGAGGCTGTCTCGCGTAGGGTGCGCCGCGCGCACCATCACTCACCAAACCCTGTCTCGTCGCCGTCTGGACAACCGCCCCAATCCGCCGGATAAACGCCCTGGCGTACCAACCGATGGAAGCTCGACCAAGGCCAGTCGGCCACCTGGCTCACCAAACCATGCTTGACCGGGTTCCAGTGCAGATAATCCAGGTGCCGCTGGTAGTCGTACTGATCGCGAATCTGGTGTTCCCAGAAACGCCGTTGCCACAAGCCACACTCGCGGCGCAGGTGCCGGCT
>DASUOY010000223.1:0-4970 GCA_036276395.1 Pseudomonas sp. | reverse complement strand
ACCGGGTGCGTATCTTCGTTACCAACAAACTGCCCGAGCACACCAGCATCCACTGGCACGGCCAGCGCCTGCCCAATGGCATGGACGGCGTGTCGGGCCTGACCCAGCCATCGATTCCGGTGGGCAAGACCTTCGTCTACGAGTTCGTCGCGCGCCGCCCCGGCACCTTTATGTACCACCCGCATGCCGACGAGATGACCCAGATGGCCATGGGCATGATGGGCTTCTGGGTCACCCACCCCAAGGAGCATCACCCGCTGATCAGCGAAGTGGACCGCGATTTCTGCTTTCTGCTCAACGCCTACGACATCGAGCCGGGCGCCTATACGCCGAAGATCATGACCATGCTCGACTTCAACCTGTGGACCTTCAACAGCCGCATCTTCCCCGGCATCGACCCCCTGGTGGTGCGGCACAACGACAGGGTGCGCATCCGCGTTGGCAACCTGACCATGACCAACCACCCGATCCACCTGCACGGCCACGAGTTCGAAATCACCGGCAGCGACGGCGGGCCACGGCCCTTGGCGGCGCGCTGGCCGGAGGTGACCGCCGATGTGGCGGTGGGGCAGATGCGCCAGCTGGAGTTTCTCGCCGACGAGGAGGGCGACTGGGCCCTGCATTGCCACAAGAGCCACCACACCATGAACGCCATGGGCCATGACGTGCCGAACCTGATCGGCGTCGATCACCGCGAGATGACCCGCAAGATCAGCAAGTTGGTCCCCGATTACATGGTGATGGGCGAGCGCGGCATGGCCGATATGGCGGAGATGCAGATGCCGCTGCCGGACAACACCGCGCCGATGATGACCGGTGACGGCCCCTTCGGCTCGGTGGAAATGGGCGGCATGTTTACCGTGCTCAAGGTGCGCAAGGAGCAAGCCCCAGGCGACTACCGCGACCCCGGCTGGTTCAAGCATCCGGCCGGCACAGTGGCCCATGAATGGACGGGGGAGCTGGCTAAGGCTGCGCGCTCGAACGAGGCCGGCGGGCAGTCGATGCCGCTTAAGCAGCCGCTGGCCGAGCCGGTCGAAGTGCAGGTGCGCAAACCCGGCGCCCATGCTGATCATTGAGGAGATTGCTGCATGCGACAGACAACTTTTTTACCCTTGGCACTGAGCTTGATCGGCCTGCTGTTCAGTGGCCCGCTGCTGGCCCATGGCGAGCAGCAGGCCAAGGCGCAGCACAGTGCCGTGATCAAGGAACAGAAGCCCTGGGGCATCGCCGGTGAGCCTGGGCAGGTCAGCCGTACCATCGAGATCGGCATGAGCGACCAGATGCGTTTCACCCCGGATCGAATCGAGGTGAAACAGGGTGAAACCATCAGATTCGTCCACCGCAACAACGGCCAGATGCTGCATGAGTTCGTCCTAGGCACCAAGTCCGAGCTGGATGCGCACGCCGCGCTGATGGTCAAGTTCCCGGGTATGCAGCATGACGAGCCCTATATGGCCCACGTTGGGCCGGGCCAGAGCGGCGAAATCATCTGGACCTTCAACCGCGCCGGCGAGTTCGACTTCGCCTGCCTGATCGCCGGCCACTACCAGGCCGGCATGGTCGGCAAGCTCAGCGTATCGCCAACTAACTGATTGCCATCTTGATGGTCTGCGGCGCAGCCAAGGCGCCGCCATTACAACAGAGGAAAAACCAATGAAAACATTACTGATCGCTATCGCCCTGGGCTGCAGTCTGGCTGTGCCCGCATTCGCCGCTGAGCAGAGCACGCCGCCCAGCAGCGAGGCCGCAACGCAGATGAACCAGGGTGAGGTGCGCAAGATCGACGCGGCCACGCAGAAAATCACCCTGCGCCACGGCCCCATCGCCAGCATGGGCATGCCGCCCATGACCATGGTGTTCGGCGTACAGGACGCCAGCCTGCTCGAAGGGCTGAATGTGGGCGATAAGGTGAATTTCGTGGTCGAACAGAAAGGCACTCAGTTCGTCGTAACCCAATTGCAGCGCGTGCAATAACCGCGCTGCAGCCAGGCGTGCCCACGCGGCACGCCCTCCAACCCGTTCCCGCGCTCCAGCGTGGGAATGCCTCCTCTGCGACTCCCTATCAGGCTGAGCCTCGGCCGCGATAAATCCCTCCTTGTGGCCATTGCGGCGCCCCAGGCTCCGGCGGGTAGACCAGCCCCAGAAAAGCACTTTGCATCGGTGCGACTAATCCAATCGGTGCGGCGACGGCTTCCCGTTGTTGGGCAATAGGTCAAAAAAATCCCACATCGATGACTTATCGCGTGCCTCCCGCAGAACCGAATCTCCCAAGCATGGGTCAAGTGCTCATGGCCGTATCCGCTGAGGTCTCAGGGGAGCGTGGCGTAAGCCGTGCGCGGCCTGCTTACAACAACAGTTACCCAAGGATGATTTTTCAATGAAGAAGAAAAACAATGTTCGTAGGGTTGTTGGTTCTCTCGCTTTAGCCGTATCCACCGCCAGTGTTGCCGCCTCGGCTGATGACAGCCAGCGCTTCAACGATTTCTGGACGCCGGGCAAGCCATCTTTGTCGGCTTGCAAATCGCCGCTGCTGGTCGGCACCCCGCTCGGTCTGCCGCGCTGTATGCAGGCCAGCAACGTGATGACCCGCCTGCAGGCGTTGCAGGACATCGCCAGCATCAACGGCGGCAACCGCGCCGCCGCCCAGCCCGGCTATCAGGCCTCGGTCGACTATGTGCGCAGCACCCTGGAGCGTGCGGGTTATACCGTCACCCTGCAGGCGTTCCCCTTCACCTCCTACGAGCCGATTGGCCCAGGCACGCTGAGCATGCTGGTGCCGACGCCGACCGACTATGTATGGGACGAAGACTTCACCTACCTGTCGCAAACCGAAGCCGGTGATGTCAGCGCCGCTGTGGTGGCGGTCGATGTGGCGCTCGGTGCGGGCAATACCTCCAGCAGCGGTTGCGAAGCGGAAGATTTCGCCGGCTTCCCCAGCGGTTCCATTGCCTTGCTCCAGCGCGGCGCCTGTACCTTCCAGCTCAAGGCCGAGAACGCCGCGGCCGCCGGTGCGGCCGGGGTGATTATCTTCAACCAGGGTGATACCGAGGAGCGCAAGGGTTTGATGAACGCGACCCTGGGCGACAGCTATGCCGGCGGCATCCCGGTGCTGTTCACCACCTACGATATCGGCGCCGACTGGGCGCAGACCGCAGGGGTGCAAGTGCGCATGGTGGCCGACGTCGAGCGTAGCCGTACCGAAACCCACAACGTGATCGCCGAGACCCGTCGCGGCAATCCCAACAATGTGGTGATGGTCGGCGCGCACCTGGATTCGGTGGGTGAAGGTGCCGGCATCAACGACAACGGCTCAGGCAGCGCCGCGTTGCTGGAAATGGCGGTGTTGATGAGCAAGGCACACCCGTTGAACAAGGTGCGTTTCGCCTGGTGGGGGGCGGAGGAGTCGGGCCTGGTCGGTTCCACCTACTACGTCACCGAGTTGGCCGAGGAGCAGAAGCAGCGGATCAAGGCTTATCTCAACTTCGACATGATCGCATCGCCGAACTTCGGCAACTTTATCTATGACGGCGACGGCTCGGATTTCGGCCTGCAAGGCCCACCCGGTTCGGCTGCCATCGAACGCTTGCTGGGGGCTTACTTCAACCTGCGTAGCAAGCCTACCGAAGGCACCGAGATCGACTTCCGCTCCGACTATGCGCAGTTCTTCGACGACGGCATCGCCTTCGGCGGCTTGTTCACCGGCGCCGAAGATCTGAAGAGCGAAGAGCAGGCGCAGAAGTTCGGCGGTGCCGCCAACGAGTCGTTCGACCCGTGCTACCACCAGGCTTGCGACGATATCAGCAACATCGACAGCAATGCGCTGGAGCTGCATGGCGATGCCATGGCGTTCGCCACCAGCTGGTTGTCGTTGTCGACCAAAATCATCGACGACGAAATCGCTGCCGCCGAGACCGCCCAGCAAGGGCAGAAGACTCAGCGTCAGCAGTCGGTACGTGATATCCAGCGCTGGGGCCGCTACTTCATCAAGTAAGCATCAAGTAACAGCTGCAACAAAAACTGCGCCAGGGCTTAGCCCTGGCGCAGCTTGCACAGTTTGGCAACTCAGACGCTGGCGAAGCGCTGGTTCAAATAGGCGATGATCGCCTTGGACTCGTACAGCCAGGTGCTCTGGCCGTTTTCCTCGATACGCAGGCACGGCACCTTGATCTTGCCGCCTTGCTGCTCCAGCTCGCTGCGCGCCTGGGCGTCGTTCTTGGCATCGCGCAGGGCTACCGGCACATTCAGCTTGTGCAGGGTGCGGCGGGTTTTTACGCAGAACGGGCAGGCGTGGAACTGGTACAGCGCGAGCTTGCTGGCGCTTTGTGCAACGGCTGCCTGGGCTTCAGGGGTGCGTTTGCGCTTGGCCGGACGACTGATCCAGTCGAGGAAGATGATCAACTGGCCGAGGCCGATGCGCAGTGCCTTGATAATCATGCTGGGGCAAACCTTGGGTCGATAAACAGGGGCGCGCAGCTTACCCGAGTTTGCCGCCGCTGGCCTGGGTCTGAGCCGAACGGCATAATCGCGCCTTGCCTTGTGCCCAACCAACCCGAGCCCGCGATGAAGCCCGAAGACCTGCTGTTGCTGGTAAGCCGTGAAATGCCCTTCGGCAAGTACAAGGGGCACTTGCTTGCCGACCTGCCGGGGCATTACCTCAACTGGTTCGCCCGCGAGGGCTTCCCATCTGGTGAGATTGGCCGGCTGCTGGCGCTGATGCAGGAGATTGACCACAACGGCTTGTCCGGTTTACTCGATCCGCTGCGCAGCAAACCGCGCGCTTCTGTGCGTGGGCGTTGAAGGCTGCGCTATGGCCATGGTGCGGCCTGACTGCTGGTCGGCGGCAACTCTAATTGCCCCGAGAGGAAACACCGGACCAAAAAAAACCGACTCACAGGAGTCGGTTTTTTTGTTAAGGCTTGCTCAGTTATTCACCAGGCTGAGGAATTCGCTGCGGGTGGCGGCGTTTTCGC
>DASUOY010000222.1:0-14178 GCA_036276395.1 Pseudomonas sp. | reverse complement strand
GATGGCCGCCCAAAGGGTCGAACAGGCCGGCCTGGTAGCGCTCGCTGGCCACCCAGCTGCCGAGCTGTTTACGGGGGATAAACTGCAGCTGGTCATGGCCCCACTTGTGCGCGGCGTGTTCCTGCCACTCGTGCAGCATGGCCACCCGCCGTGGCATCACCGAGGTCCACAGGTGGCCGGCGCGGTAATCGCAGTCGAAACCGTGACGCTGTGGCAGCGCGCGAATTTCATCGGCGGCCCAGCGCATGCCATCCCACAAACGGCGCGCGCGCTCCAGACCGAGGGCACGCTCCAGCGGCGGCATATCGCAGGACCAGCCGAGAATCGCCTGACCGCCATTGCGCCCGGACGCGGCCCAAGCCACCCGACTGGCCTCCAGCAGCACCACGCGCTTGCCGGCCTGGGCCAGGCGCAGCGCCGTGTGCAGGCCGCTGAAACCGGCACCGACCACCGCTACGTCATAACGCTGCGCACCGGCAAGCGGCGCGTATTCGCGCAGCTGGTCGCGGCAACTGTGGGCGTAGTAGGTATCCAGATGCTGGTCGGACTGCTTGAACATGAAAGCCTCGTGAAATTCTTGTTTTCGAATTTCATGAAAAGCTACACGCTAAATTTCACGAAGGCAAGCCAGTGCCTTTACCAACGCTCACAACGGACGTTTCGTCGGGTGCGCCGTGCGCACCGAAAATGCCGTAAAGCCGGTGCGCGCAGCGCACCCTACAGCTGTGATCAGCCTGCCAGGCCTTGCTGCTGCATCAGCGCACTGATGATCGCCACCGGACTCAGCAGATGCTCGTGCATAAAGGCGCTGGCGCGCGCGGCGTCGCGGGCCAGGATGGCGTCTACCAGTTCGCTGTGTTCCTGACGCTTGGCCTGCAGCGCAGCCTCGGAGAACACCGTCTGTTGCAGCCAGAGGTGGCGGTAGCGTTCAGCCTGATCGAACAGCGCGGCGCGGGCCTGCAGCAGGTGCATGGAGCCGCAACCGGCCGCGATGGCGGCGTGAAAGGCCTTATGTCGGGCGTCCCAGAGGCTGAGCATGTCCTCCGGGCCCTTGACCTCGACCACCTTGGCCAGGGTATGGGCGCGGGCCAGCACCTCGGCCTCCCAGGCATCGTCGCCGCGCTGGATGGCCAGGGTTACCAGCATGGCCTCCAGGTTGGCGCGGGCATCGTAGATATCTTCCAGCTCGGCCAGGGACATGGGCGCCACCCGGTAGCCCTTCTGGTTGATGGCCACCACCAGGTGCTCGGCCACCAGTTGCGACAGCGCCTCGCGCAGCGGCCCCACGCCCAGGCCGTAGCGTTCCTTGAGCCCGCTCATCAGCAGCTTTTCGCCAGGCTTGAAATGGCCGCGAATGATGTCGCGCTTAAGCAGGGGGTAGCCGGGGTTGACCGAGTTGTCCTGGAGAGCGGATTGCTGCATGACGTCGTCCTTCTGAGCGTGGCCGCATCATACCCAATCCAGCCCGGCTCGCCGAGAAGACCAATCAACGACAAAAAATTAAAATGTAGACATTTTTAATTTACGGCGATATTTTCACCTCACAGCGAACAACCCAGCCATCAGGAGCCCGCCGTGAGCCAGTTCGAACCGCTGAATAATCTGCAGATCACCACCCCCAGCGTATTCAAGGGTTTCACCCTTAAGCCTTCGTCACGCTCGCCGCGCCTGCTAGAGCTGAGTTTTGCCGCAGCCACCGTGCAGGCCTTTGTCGCCGAGGCCGCGCAGTGGCCGGTGCAGGCGCTGGAGTACAAGTCCTTCCTGCGCTTTCGCCTGGCCCGCCTGCTCGATGAGCTGTGCGAGGGCACCCTGCAGCCGCTGCTGATCAATAGCCTGGTGGACCGCGCCAGCGGTGCCCTGCTGATCAGCGCCGAGGGGCTGGATCAGGTAAGCCAGGCCGAGGACATGGTCAAGTTCGCCACCGCCGTGGCCCACCTGTTCGGCCGTTCCAACTTCGATGCCATGAGCGGCCAGTACTACGCCCGCTTTGTGGTGCAGAACCTGGACAACTCCGACAGCTACCTGCGCCAGCCGCACCGGGTGCTGGAGCTGCACACCGATGGCACCTTCGTCGAGCAGGACACCGACTATGTGCTGATGATGAAGATCGACGAGCAGAACATGGAGGGCGGCGACTCGCTGCTGCTGCACCTGGACGACTGGGCTGAGCTTGAGCGCTTCAGCAGCGACCCCATGGCCCACCGCGAGATGCGCTGGAGCGCGCCGCCGAGCAAGAACGTACGCGCCGATGTATTCCACCCGGTGTTCGACGTGGACGCCCAGGGCCAGCCGATCATCAGCTACATCGACCAGTTCGTGCAGCCGCGCAACTTCGAGGAAGGCAACTGGCTGGCGGAGTTGTCCGCCTCCCTGGAAAACAGCCCGGCCAAGGTCGCCGTGCCGGTGCCGGTGGGCAGCTTCCTGCTGATCAACAACCACTTCTGGCTGCACGGCCGCGACCGCTTTACCGCCCACGAGGGCCTGCGCCGCGAGCTGATGCGCCAACGCGGCTACTTCACCCACAAGAAAGTGCTGCGCCAGCCGCGTCAGTAAACGCTAGCTCTACGCAGCAGCAGCGGGATGCCAGCCATCCCGCCCCCTTATCAGCGGTGCGCCAGGCGCGCCCATGCACACAGGACGCCATCAGGGTGTACGACTTTATTATTATCGGCGGCGGCATAGTCGGCATGTCCACCGCCATGCAGCTCAAACAGAGCTATCCGGACAGCCGCATGTTGCTGCTGGACAAGGAGTCCGGCCCGGCCCAGCACCAGACCGGGCACAACAGCGGGGTGATCCACGCCGGGGTCTACTACACGCCCGGCAGCCTCAAGGCGCGCTTCTGCCTGCAAGGCAATAAAGCCACCAAGGCCTTCTGCCAGGCCCAGGGCATCCACTTCGATGAATGCGGCAAGCTGCTGGTGGCCACCAATACGCTGGAAATGCAGCGCATGCAGGCGCTCTGGCAGCGCACCGAGGCCAATGGCCTGGAACGTTATTGGCTGAATGCCGAGCAGCTGAAAGAGCGCGAGCCGAATATCACAGGTCTAGGCGGCATCCTGGTGCCCTCCAGCGGCATCGTCAGCTACGCCGAGGTGACCCAGGCCATGGCCCGGGTGTTCCGCGAGGCCGGCGGCGAGATCCGCTATGGCGCTCAGGTCAACGGCCTGGGCGAAAACCAGGACGAGGTGCTGGTGCAAACCAGCCAGGGCGATTTCCACGGCCGCTTTCTGGTGGCCTGCGGCGGCCTGCACGCCGACCGTCTGGTGGCCATGCTGGGCATCGACCCCGGTTTCAGCATCTGCCCGTTTCGCGGCGAGTACTTCCAGCTGCCGGCCGAGCACAACCAGATCGTGCGCCACCTGATCTACCCCATTCCCGATCCGGCCATGCCCTTTCTCGGCGTGCACCTGACCCGCATGATCGACGGCAGCGTCACGGTCGGCCCCAACGCGGTGCTGGCGCTCAAACGCGAGGGCTATCGCAAGCGCGATATTTCCCTGGGCGACAGCCTGGCCATGCTCGGCGATGCCGGTATCCGCCAGGTACTGCGCAGCCATCTGCGTCCGGGCCTGGTGGAGCTGAAGAACTCGCTGTTCAAGCGCGGCTACCTGCAACTGGTGCGCAAATACTGCCCGAGCATCGAGCTTGGCGATCTCAAGCCCTACCCGGCCGGTGTGCGTGCCCAGGCGGTATCGCGCGATGGCAAGCTGATCGAGGATTTTTTGCTCAAGCAGACCCGGCGCAGCATCCATGTGTGCAACGCGCCCTCGCCGGCCGCCACCTCGGCCCTGCCCATCGGCGCCCACCTGGTGGACCAGATCAGCAATCAGCTGCTGGCCCTGCCCGGCTTCGACTCGCGCCGCACCACCCACAACAACGCCCTACTGCCTGCCTGAGATCGCCATGAATCAGCCTATCGACCTTGCCGCCAAGGATGTCCGCTACCAGTTGCACCCCTATACCAACGCCCGCCTGCATGAGCAGGTCGGTCCGCTGATCATCGAACGCGGCGAAGGCATCCATGTCTATGACGACCAGGGCAAACAGTACATCGAAGCCATGGCCGGCCTGTGGAGCGCCGCCCTGGGTTTCAGCAACGAACGCCTGGTGCAGGCCGCCGAGCGCCAGCTGCGCAGCCTGCCGTTCTATCACCTGTTCAGCCACAAGGCGCACCGCCCCAGCATCGAGCTGGCGGAGAAGCTGATCGAGCTGGCGCCGGTGCCCATGAGCAAGGTGTTTTTCAGCAACTCCGGCTCCGAGGCCAACGACAGTGTGGTCAAGCTGGTCTGGTACCGCAGCAATGCCCTGGGCCAGCCGCAGAAGAAAAAGATCATCAGCCGCCACAACGCCTACCACGGCATCACCGTGGCCAGCGGTAGCCTTACCGGCCTGCCGGCCAACCAGCGCGGCTTCGACCTGCCGCTGCCGGGCTTCCTGCATGTCGGCTGCCCGCACCACTACCGCCATGGCCTGCCTGGGGAAAGTGAGGAAGCCTTTGCCGAACGCCTGGCCCAGGAGCTGGAGGCGCGCATCCTCGCCGAAGGCCCCGAGACCATCGCCGCCTTTATCGGTGAACCATTGATGGGCGCCGGCGGCGTGATAGTGCCGCCGCGCACCTATTGGCAACGCATTCAGCAGGTGCTCAAGCGCCATGACATTCTGCTGATTGCCGACGAGGTGATCTGCGGCTTCGGCCGCACCGGCCAGTGGTTCGGCTGCCAGACCTTCGATATCCAGCCGGATATCCTGGTGCTGTCCAAGCAGCTGTCGTCCTCCTACCAGCCGATCGCCGCGGTGCTGGTCAACGACAAGGTGTTCCAGCCGGTGGCCGACCACAGCAACAGCCTCGGCACCCTTGGCCACGGCTTTACCGCCAGCGGGCACCCGGTGGCCAGCGCCGTGGCCCTGGAAAATCTCAAGGTGATCGAAGAGGACGGTCTGGTGCAGCATGCCGCCGCCATGGGTGAGCGCCTGCGCGCAGGCCTGGCGGCCTACCGCGACCATCCGCTGGTAGGCGAGGTGCGCGGCTGCGGCCTGATCGCCGCGGTAGAACTGGTGGCTGACAAGGCCAGCAAGGCGCCTCACCAGCCTCCCGGCGTGCTCGGCCGTCATCTGGCCGGCCGCGCCCAGGAACACGGCATGATCAGCCGCGCCATGGGCGACGCCCTGGCCTTCTGCCCGCCACTGATCATCAAGGAGGTCGAGGTGGACGAGATGCTGCGTCGCTTCGACCGCGCCCTGGCGGACACCACGGCCTGGGTCGAGAAAAGCTGGAGGTAATCTATCCGACTTGAAGATGAGGGCGGACAAGCCCTTGGCCTGTCCGCCCTACGCTCTTCGTAGGGTGGATGTCGCCTTTTGCACCCACCGGCTTTCACCGCAGACCTAGACCAGTGGTTATCGCATCCCCTCGCCCCCCCCTACACGCCGGGCCCCTCTACAGGCCCATCTGCTTGGCAATAATCTCGTTCATGATCTCCCGGGGGCCGCCCCCAATGGAGAGGATGCGGTTATCCCGGTACAGCCGCTCCACCAGGGACTCGCGCATAAAGCCCATGCCGCCGAGGATCTGGGTGGCGTCGTAGGTGATGCGGTCGGACACGTCGGTGGCGAAGTTCTTGGCCATGGAGATTTCCTTGATCACGCTCTTGCCGGCGGCCATCTTCGCCGCCTGGCGGTAGGTGAACTCGCGGGACACCTCCAGCTGGGTGGCCATCTCCGCCAGACGATGCTTGAGCACCTGGAACTTGCCGATCGGCTTGCCGAAGGCTGCACGCTCCCCGGCCCATTTCAGCGCCTCCTCCAGGGCCAGCTGCGCGGTCATATTGGCCATGATCGCCAAGCTCAGACGCTCGCTCTGAAAGTTGGCCATGATGCAGGCAAAGCCCATATTTTCCGCACCGATCAGGTTCTCCACCGGCACCAAACAGTCGTCGAAGAACAGCTCGGCGGTATCCGAAGCCCACCAGCCCATCTTCTTCAGTGAACGGCCGACACTGAAACCCGGCGTGCCCTTCTCGATCAACAGCAGGCTGACGCCGCCAAAGCCCTCAGCGCCGGTGCGCACCGCCACCGTGTAGTAGTCGGCGCGCACACCGCTGGTGATAAAGGTCTTGCTGCCGCTGACGCGGTAGAAATCGCCATCGCGCACCGCGCGGGTTTTCAGGTTGGCCACATCGGAACCGCCGGACGGTTCGGTCACCGCCAGGGCCATGATCTTCTCGCCGGCCAGCACCTGGGGCACCACCCGCTCGCGCACCTGGGGTTTGGCCCATTTGACGATGGGCGGCAGGCCGATATCCAGGGAACCCAGGCCCGCCACCAGACCACCGGAGCCGCTGCGCATCAGCTCCTCGCTGGCCGCCACCTTGGCGAACACGTCGCCCTCATGGCTGCCGCCGAACTGCTCTGGATAGCCGATACCGAGAATGCCCGCAGCGCCGGCCTTGCGGTACAACTCCCGGGGAAACTCACCGGCCTCCTCCCAGTCATCGATATGCGGCAGAATCTCGCGCTCGACAAAACGGCGCACCGAGTCACGAACCAGTTGGTGGGAGTCGTCGAAGTATTCCTGGAAGGCAGCCATAGTGTATTCCCGCAGAGGTTTCAGCGAAATTACCAAGCGCTTGCTTGGTTTACAAGGCGGGATTTGCGCCATATCCAAGACGGCCCAGGCGATACTCAACTGGCATGGCGGTAGTTGGCGCGCTAAATTAACCGTTCTTTTCTTGCTGCCCGAGTTCCCATGGCCAAGCCCGACACCTGCGCTGCGCTGCAACTGGACAACCAACTGTGCTTCGCCCTGCACTCCACCTCGCTGCTGATGACCAAGGTCTATAAACCCTTGCTGCAAGCCCTCGGCCTGACCTATCCGCAGTACCTGGCGATGATGGTGCTGTGGCAGACCGATGGCATCACAGTCGGCGAGATCAGCGCGCGCCTGCTTACCGACCCCGGCTCAGTCACCCCCCTGCTAAAGCGCCTGGAGGCCGAGGGCCTGCTCAAGCGCGTGCGCAGCAGCCTGGATGAGCGGGTCGTCGAACTCTTCCTGACCGATAAAGGCCATGCCCTGCGCGAACAGGCGAAAAGCATCCCCAACTGCATAGTCGCCGCCAGTGGCCAGCCGCTGGAGCAGCTGCTGGCCCTCAAGAAGCAATTGCTCGAACTGCGCAGCAGCCTGCAACAGGCGATCTAAACGCTTATGCCAAAAGCCATGGTCCTTATGGCTAAAGATTCGATCATTTAACTTGCGCGCAAAACAATTGCGCAATACAGTTCACCTCGCCAACTTAGTTAGTGCGCAATATTTTATTGCAGCTCTAAAAATCCAAGGCGCAGCTGATCAACAGGCCATGCCAAACCAGTCACTGCCCACGCCATAGAGGAATTAACCATGTCGATTGAACACGTTGCATACCGCGCCTACGCAGAAGCCACCGGCGGCCGTGACGGCCGTGCCATCTCCTCGGACGGCGTGCTCGATGTTGCCCTGAGCACGCCGAAAGAACTCGGCGGTGCCGGTGGCCAAGGCAGCAACCCAGAGCAGCTGTTCGCCGCCGGTTACTCGGCCTGCTTTATCGGCGCCATGAAGTTCGTCGCCGGTCGCGACAAACTGGCGCTCCCCGCCGATTTGTCCATCGAAGGCGTGGTCGGTATCGGCGCCATCCCCAACGGCTTTGGCATCGAAGTGGAACTGCGCATCAGCCTGCCGGGCATGGATCGCCAACAAGCCCAGGGCTTGATCGAACGCGCGCATCAGGTTTGCCCTTACTCCAATGCGACCCGCGGCAATATCGACGTCACCCTGACCCTGCTCGATTAACCCGTCCGGACGCCAAAACAGCAATGTGGCGCTAGGCGGGCGATAAAATTTATCGCCCGCCAAAACCTTGTAGCAAGATTGTAAATAACGCTGAAAAGCCCGCCGCAGAGCCTTCCACCCTGAAATATCGGTGATAAAAACGGGCGGATTACGCAGGGCTGCTGGGGCCTAAGCAAAACTAAATCAAAGCATTTGCCACGCACGAGGCAAAAACGGCCTAGAATGCCCAAGCTGATCTGTAGTTTTTCAGCAAACGCATAGGTGCCATAAGATTTTTGGCATCGCAATTCGCACCGATTTAAGAGACACATCATGGCAAACCGCGAAACTGGCACCGTTAAATGGTTCAACGATGAGAAGGGCTTCGGCTTCATTACCCCGGCTAACGGCGGCGATGACCTGTTCGTGCACTTCAAAGCAATTCAGAGTGACGGTTTCAAAAGCCTGAAAGAAGGCCAGACCGTTACCTACGTGGCCGCCCGTGGCCAGAAAGGTATGCAAGCTGAAGAGGTTCAGGTGGCCTAAGCCTCTGACCTGTTCAACATAAGCCCCGCACTCGCGGGGCTTATTTTTGCCTGCAGAAAAGCCAAGACAGGGTAATAGCGCCGCGATAACGGCCAGACATGGTTTTAGCCGCGCACAACGCCTTACAGCTGAATAGGTCGCCGCCCGGCAATCGAATGGGCCAGCGTGCCACCATCCACCAACTCCAGCTCGCCGCCCAAGGGCATGCCGTGGGCGATACGCGAAGCAATCAGGCCTTTACCGGCGAGCAACTGGGCGATGTAGTGAGCCGTGGCCTCGCCTTCCACCGTGGGGTTGGTGGCCAGTATCACTTCACCGAAGCTGCCGGCTTCGATCCGCGCCAGCAGTTCGGGAATGCCAATGGCCTCAGGACCCAGGCCATCGAGGGGCGACAGATGCCCCTTGAGCACAAAGTAGCGGCCACGATAGCCCGTATGCTCCACCGCATAGACATCCATCGGGCCTTCGACCACACAGAGCAGGCTGTCATCACGCCGCGGGTCCAGGCACAGCTGGCAGATCTCCTCCTCACTCAGGCTGCGGCACTGCTTGCAGTGCCCTACCCCTTCCATCGCCTGGGTCAGCGCCTGGGCCAGACGCATGGCACCCGAGCGATCACGCTCAAGCATCTGCAAAGCCATACGCTGGGCAGTCTTCTGCCCCACACCCGGCAGGATGCGCAGGGAGTCGATCAGTTGGCGAATCAGGGGGCTAAAGCTCATGAGGGTACTCGTAGCTACAGAAGTGTTATGCAAGCTTTTGACCTGGGGATCAACGCCGCTGCCAGGGGTGGTCAGACGGCGTGCAGGGCAAGGCGCGAGCAGGCGCGGGCACCGGAGTTTACTGGCTGTAAATGAGGATGCCCGTGCCTGCTTGCAACGCAGTCATGTGCGCTGGCTGGACGCCCCGGATTAGAAGGGCATTTTGAAACCGGGGGGCAACTGCATCCCTGCGGTCATGCCGGACATCTTGTCCTGGCTGTTCTGCTCGACCTTGCGCACAGCATCGTTGACCGCCGCAGCGATCAGGTCTTCGAGAATTTCCTTGTCTTCCTGCATCAGGCTGTCGTCCAGGCTGACGCGCTTGACGTCGTGCCGGCCGGTCATCACCACGCTGACCAGGCCTGCGCCGGATTGGCCGGTAACCTCGGCGTTCGCCAGCTCTTCCTGCATCTTCTGCATTTTTTCCTGCATCTGCTGCGCCTGCTTCATCAGGCCGGCCATGCCACCTTTCATCATGTTATCTGTCCTCTACTCAGGAGTTGCTATCTAGGGGTTCGATGCTGTCCGCGCGGATCACCGCGGCGAACTGCTGAATCATTTGCTGCACCAGCGGATCGTTATGAATCGCGGCCTCAGCGTCACGCTGGCGATTGGCACGCTTGCGCGCAGCGGCCTGCGCCGGGGTTTCCTGTTCTGGAGTGCGCAGCTCGATTTGCACACGGAGCTCACGGCCATGGTACTGGTTGAGCGCATCATTCAGACGACGTTGCTGAGTGGCGTTGAACAACGCGCTATGACCAGGATCCAGGTGCAGCAGCCAGTTATCGCCCTCGACCGAGATCAAAGTGCAGTTGGCGCCGATACTACCGGTCATGCCTGACAGGCCCAGCTTGGGGAACAACTCCAGCCAATCGGCGGCCAGGCCGGTTGCCGGCTGCGCGGCTGGCAGCACCGGCGCAGCAGCAGGCTCGGCCTCTACCGCGGCGAAATCATAGTCGAACGACTCGGCATCCATTTCCACATAGTCGTAGTCGCCCAATGGCGGCTCATCATCATCGACATCGGCGGCTGGCGCACTCTCGACCGGCTGCGGCACTGGGGTTTCAAGCGGCGCGTGCAGTACCGGCGCTTCGACAGGAGCAGCTTGCTCGACTGGAACCTCTGCCACCTCGGCAACCACGGGGCTGGCTTGCACTTCCCAAGGCAGATCCACCACCTCGGCAGCAACTGGCGCCTGAGCCGGTGCGGCTTCGACCGCTGGCGCCGCCATTACGACGGGCTCAGCTAGCGCAGGAGCAGGAGCAGGAGCAACGCTAACAGGCGGCTCGGGCGCAATAGGCGCAGCTACCGGCACAGGCGGCATGGCAACCACAGGAGCTGGCGCCGGAACGACAACAGGCGCAACTGCAACCACCGGCACTGCCATAGCAGCGCCGGCCACTGGGCTGGACGCAGGATCAGCAGTGGCCTGGCTAATCCCCAGCGGCTTTAGCGCCACCCTGGGTACCGCGTCGCTATCGGCGGGGCGGAACGCCAGCATACGCAACAGCACCATCTCGAAGCCGCTGCGCGGATCAGGCGCCAGGGGCAGATCACGCCGCCCGATCAGCCCCATCTGGTAATAAAACTGAACGTCCTCGCCTGGCAGCACCTTGGCCAGTTCCAGCACCCGCTCGCGGTCGCCCTGGCCATTGTCCACGGCCTCCGGCAATGCCTGGGCGATGGCCACGCGGTGCAGGACATTGAGCATCTCTGCCAGCACGCCGCTCCAGTCCGGCCCTTGTTCAGCCAAATGCCGCACCGCCTCGATCACGCCGCGGGCATCGCCGCCCAGCAAGGCATGCAACACGCCATACACCTGGCCATGGTCCAAAGTACCGAGCATGGCACGCACGTCGGCGGCCAGGACCTTGCCCTCACCGAACGCAATGGCCTGGTCGGTCAGGCTCATGGCGTCGCGCATCGAACCATCGGCAGCGCGGCCGAGCAGCCACAGCGCATCGGCTTCGAAGGGAATACTCTCAGCCGCCAGGACATGGCTGAGGTGATCGACCACCCGCTCCGGCGGCATGTTCTTCAAGGAGAACTGCAGGCAACGCGACAGTACGGTCACCGGCAACTTCTGCGGGTCGGTGGTGGCCAGCAGGAATTTGACGTGGGGTGGCGGCTCTTCCAGGGTTTTCAGCAGCGCGTTGAACGAGCTGGTGGAAAGCATGTGCACTTCGTCGATCAGGTAGACCTTGAAGCGTCCGCGACTGGGTGAGTACTGCACATTGTCGAGCAGCTCGCGGGTGTCTTCCACCTTGGTGCGGCTGGCGGCGTCCACCTCGATCAGGTCGACGAAGCGCCCCTCATCGATCTCCTTGCAGATCGAGCAGACACCGCAGGGCGTCGAGCTGATTCCGCTCTCGCAATTCAGGCACTTGGCGATAATCCGCGCGATGGTGGTCTTACCCACCCCCCGGGTGCCGGTGAACAGGTAGGCATGGTGCAACCGCTGGCTATCGAGGGCGTTGATCAGCGCCCTGAGCACATGGGTCTGGCCAACCATTTCGCTGAATGAGCGCGGACGCCACTTGCGTGCAAGAACCTGATAACTCATCGAAACCCGTCACGAGAGGAAAGCAAAAGTGGGCTAATCCTAACGGAGCATGGGGTAAATTGCATCCGCACTACTACCCCGCAATCGCCAGCCAGACTGGCCGGTGAAAATATACCTGGCTAAAAAACAGCCAAGCCCTTAGTATTCGCCGCGTTAGTACCACGCTGTAAGTCAATTAGGCCTTTTGGCCCCCTCGCTGGAATCCAGGCACAGAGCGCATCCGCACCATCAAGCGATGCCGTACAGCTCTCTGCCACGACCCAACCTGCTGACTGATCTGGCCGTCCCGCGCAAGCGCCGACTCAGCCCGCCTCCGAAGTACCGACCCGCAGAATCCTCGCAAGGAACTTCTGCGCGCAGTCCTGCTCCGATCTGATACATGCCATCGACCTTCTGGTCGACAGCCTGGAGCTTTATTCAGCGCAATGATGCGCACGTTGTTATAGGAACACCCAAAAATGAATACTCAACAGCAAATTCAGGATGCCGTGCGCACCCTTTCCAGCGCATTTGCGCCCTTTGACTGCCGCATTCTGGCAGCCCGCAAAGGCAGCTTCAGCTTTACCATCGTCAACCAGGCCGGGATTGCCAAGCACAGCCAGCGCCTGTACCCGGGCCAATACAGCGATGCGCATTTGCAGCAAGTTATCGCCCGCGCTCGCCAGTCCCTGACGGCCTGAGCCCAAGCGCCGCGAACTCTGCTGTCATCCTAGGGTCTGAAGTCCTCAGCCTTTAGGATGGAGTCAGGTTATGGACAGCATTAACCAGCAACTGATCGAACAACTCTTTGCCCCCCTACGTGTCGCCCTAAGCCCACCACGCCCGGATGGCGGCATCGTTCTGTCCCTACTGGACGCCAGTGACGCCACTGTCTACAGCCGCGTGCTTAGTACCGCTCAACGCGCCGACCCACTGGCCTTTGCGCAAGGCCTGGAGGATATCCGCCTGGAACTGGCCATGCGTTCTGGCAGCATTCCGGCTGATATGCGTAAAACACTCAAAGAACAGAACAGCGTGCTCAGCTATCACACGGCCTGAGGCCAGCCCAAGAAAAACCGTCCGGAACGTTTTTTAGCGTCGCGCAGCGACGAGACGCAAGGTGGCCGCCATGGATGGCCTGCCATAGAAAGCCCTGCCGAGCCGCGGGGCTTTTTATGCACGCAGCATTTCCAGGCGCGAAAAAGCCTGTGCCTTGCAGATAAAAATCGGTTTTTTTACTGGCGACCCGGGCGGGTCTAGAGATGGAGGCAACCCTACCAGCCACACCTCGGCACACGATGTCACCGCTGCGGCTGCTCCCTTCCAGGCCTGACCGGGTTCACGGCTGATCGTTGCGAGGGGACCGGCAGGGCCACCATAACGCTACCCGCCTTGCAGCGAGCCGCGCCATTGTACCGGCTTACTTCGAACTTACAACCGCTTCAAGCACTTAGCGCTGCAAAACGGTTGTGAAGCCAACTGCCTACACGCGAAAACGCCCCACCAGGGTGGTCAAGCCGTGAGACAGTTCGGACAGATGCTGGCTGGCCTTAGCACTCTGCTCGGAGGTATGCGCCGCCTCATTGGAGAGCTCGCGAATATCGCTGATATTGCGGGCTATTTCTTCCGTGACGCTGCTCTGCTCCTCGCAGGCGGTGGCTATCTGAGCAGCCATGTCGTTGATGCGCTGCACCGAATCACTGGTATCGGTCAGGGCCTGATCCACGCCAGCCGCTTGTTCCACGCTTTCGCGCGCCTTATTACTCCCCGAATGAGTCGCCTTGACCGCATTCTGCACACCCACCTGCAGGCGCTCGATCATCAACTGGATATCCTTGGTGGACTCCTGGGTGCGGGCTGCCAGGGCGCGCACCTCATCGGCCACCACGGCAAAGCCTCGCCCCTGCTCGCCGGCCCTGGCGGCTTCAATGGCAGCGTTTAGCGCCAGCAAATTGGTCTGCTCGGCAATCCCCCTGATAACAGCCAGTACGGCACCTATATTGGCCGCCTCCTGTTCGAGGGTCTGAATGCTTTCGGACGCGCTCTCCACCTCCAGAGCCAGCTGCCGAATCGAGTTGATGGTCGCGCCCACCACCTGGGCGCCTTCACGCGATTGCACTTCGGCATTGCGCGCCGCATCCGCAGCGTTCTGCGCATTACGTGCGACCTCATGCACCGCGGTACTCATTTCCGTCGCCGCCGTACTGACCTGATCCACCGCGGCATGCTCGCCGCTGATCAAGCGATCATTGGCCGCCGCCATGCCAGCCAGACTTTGCGCCGAACTCTCCACCTCATCGGTAACCCGCCCGACTTCCTTGATCAGCGGCTGCAGCTTGTCGAGGAAGCGGTTGAAGGCGCTACTGAGTTGCCCCAGCTCATCATTGGACAGCACATCCAGGCGCACACGCAGGTCGCCATCGCCATCGGCGATCTGTTCGATGCGATTGAGCAGGCTATGCAGCGGCCGAGTCACCAGAATCGGGAAACCTATCACCAGCACCAGACAGACCAACAAACCAATG
>DASUOY010000221.1:0-11720 GCA_036276395.1 Pseudomonas sp. | reverse complement strand
ATGTTTGTGCTGGGGCAACCGGTACAGGCGCAGGCCAAGCCGGGCGGTGGCACCACTGCTCCGGCGGCGCAGCAAGTGCCTTGGGGCATAGACCGAATTGACGCGGATCTCAGCAGCACCCTGGCCGGCAATGGCAGCGGCGCGGTGAGCGGGGTGCGCGCCTATATTATCGACACCGGCATCGACACCGCCCACAAGGACCTGAACATCGCCGGGCATGTGAACTTCGCCGGCGGCGTCAATAAGGACTGCCATGGCCATGGCACCCATGTGGCCGGCACGGTGGCGGCCAGGGACAACAGCCAGGATGTGGTCGGCGTGGCGCCGGGCGTCAGCCTGATTGGCGTCAAGGTGCTCGGTTGCGGTGGCTCCGGCACCACCTCCGGGGTGATTGCGGGGGTGGACTGGGTTACGGCCAATGCCGTAAAGCCTGCCGTGGCCAATATGAGCCTGGGCGGCGGCGCCAGCCAGGCCTTGGATGAGGCGGTACTGAGGTCCGCCGCTGCGGGGATTTTCTACGCGGTGGCCGCCGGCAATGAAGGCAAGGATGCCTGCCTCGGCTCCCCTGCCCGAGCCGGTGCGGGAAACGACAATGGCGTGATGACCACCGCCGCCACCGACAGCGCCGACAAGGAAGCCTCGTTCAGCAATTACGGCAGCTGCGTGGATATCTGGGCGCCTGGGGTCGGCGTGCTCTCGACCAAGAAAGGTGGCGGCACCACCACCTTTAGCGGCACCTCGATGGCCTCCCCCCATGTGGCCGGCGCTGCCGCGCTGTATCTAAGCGCTAATGCTTTTGCCACCCCGGTCCAGATGGAAGCCGTGCTGCGCCAGGCGGCTATTCCGCCCGGCCCCCTAAGCAAGGATGCGCAGTCGATCCAGCTATTGCAGGTGGGCGGTTTCTAACCCTGCCCGACTCCACGCCTGCCCGACTCCACGCCTGCCCTGCTCCACCCTCGGTGCAGCGGCAGGCGTTTGCCCATGGCTGCTATTGCAGGCGCAGCAACTGCTCGCGCATGCGCTGGTTGTCGCGCTGCAGTTCCCGCTGCTTAAAGGCCTCGCGCAGCTGCTCGCGCAAGTCGACAACATCCCAGGGCTTGGTGATAAAGCGATAGATCACCCCTTCGTTGACCGCTTTAAGGATGGTGCTGACTTCGGTGGAGCCGCTCAGCACCATGCGGATGATGTCCGGGTAGAGGGTTTTCAGCCGGCGCAGGAACTCCACGCCGGTCATATCGGCCAGGCGCATATCGGTAAGCACCACGTCCACCGTGTGGGTGGCCAGCAGCGGCAAAGCCTCGGCGCTGCTCTTGGCGGTCAGGATGCGGTAGTTCTCCAGGCGCAGTTCCCGTTGCAGGGCCTTGAGGATGGCCGGTTCGTCGTCGATCAGCAGCAGGTAGCGTTCCTGGTCTTCGAGGATGTTTTCCGGCAGGTACAGCACCTTGCTGCCACGCAGCAATTCCAGGCAGGCCTCGGGCGGCATGGGCGGTGAGTAGTAGTAGCCCTGCAGCTCGTCGCAGCCGACCCGGCGCAGGAAACCCAGCTGTTCGGCGTTTTCCACCCCTTCGGCGATCACCTTGATGCCCAGGTTGTGGCCAATGGAGATCATCGAACGCACCAGCGAGGCGCTGTCGGGGTCCAGGTGCACGTCGGTGACGAAGCTGCGGTCGATTTTCAGCTCGCTGAACGGGAAGCGCTTGAGGTAACCCAGGGACGAGTAGCCGGTTCCGAAATCGTCGATGGAAAAGCGGATACCCAGGGCGCTTAAGGCCAGCATCTTGGCCAGCACTTCATCGGTGTTGGTCATCAGCATGGTTTCCGTCACCTCCAGCTTGAGCCAGGCGGGCTGTATCTCGTAGCGCTCCATGGTCTGCTGCACCCGTTCGATAAAGCTGGGCTGCATAAAGCTGATGGCGGAGAAGTTCACCGCGATATTCAGGCCCTTGATCACCCCCTGCCAGGCCTGCAACTGCTGGCACACGGCATCGAACACATAGGTGTCGATACCGATGATCTGCCCGGTTTCCTCGGCCAGGGGGATAAATTCGTCCGGCGCCACCAGCTTGCCGCCTTTCTGCCAGCGCACCAGGGCCTCGAAGCCGCACAGGCGCCCGCTTTGCAGGTCCAGTTGCGGCTGGTAGACCAGGCGGTATTCATTGTTCTGCAGGGCCTGGCGGATCTCCCGTTCCAGCAGCAGGCGGCGCTGCATCTGCTCGTTCATGCCGGAGGTAAAGGCGCAGATACGGTTACGCCCCTGATGCTTGGCCTGGTACATGGCGGTATCGGCGTTGCGCAGCAGGGTGACGACATCCTGGCCATCGTCCGGGAAGCAGCAGAAGCCGATGCTGCAACTGACCACCAGTTCCTGGCCATCGAGCTCCAGCGGCTCGGCCAGCTGCTGCTGCAGCTGCTCCAACAGGCCGATACGCTCGGTAAAGGGGCCGCTGTCGACCATCAGGATGACGAACTCATCCCCCCCCAGGCGCGCCACCGTGTCGATCTCCCGGGCGCAGCGCTGCAGGCGCTCGGAAACCTGGACCAGCAGCTGATCGCCGGCATTGTGGCCCAGGCTGTCGTTGATCACCTTGAAGTGATCCAGGTCCATAAAGGCCAGGGTGAACTGGCTTTGATTGCGGCTGGCGAAGGCAATGGCCTGGCGGATGCGGTCGTTGAGCAGGTTGCGGTTGGGCAAGCCGGTGAGGCCGTCGTGGTTGGCCTGGTGTTCCAGTTCCTCCTGGTAGCGCTTGGCCTCGGTGATGTCATGCAGGATGCCGACAAAATGGCTGACCTTGCCGCGGTCGTTGATCACCGGGGCGACTTTCAGATCGTTCCAGAATTGCGAGCCGTCCTTACGGTAGTTGAGCAACACCGCGCCGCCCTCCTCCTTGGCCTGCAGCGCCCGCCGGATGCTTTCCAGGGCCGGTTGGCTGACGGGCTTGGGGCCTTGCAGAAAGCGGCAATTGCGCCCCAGCACTTCTTCGCTGGGGTAGCCGGTAATGCGCTCGAAGGCCGGGTTGACGTAGACGATCGGCTGATCCGGCTGCTCGTTGTCGGTGATGATGATGGCGTTGACGCTGGCCTCCACCGCCCGGGTGCGGATACGGATATCCAGATCGCGGCGGCGTTGTTCGCTGACATCCTGAATCACCGCGATGGCGCCCTGCAGCACGCCCTGTTCGTCGACGAAGGGCACCGCGGAGTTGAGGATGGTCTTGCTGCTGCCGTCGAAGGCCTGGATGTCGATCACCTTGTTGCGCGAGCCTTTGCCGTGCTGCACAGCGCGCACCAGAGGCCAGTCGGGGATCTGCAGGGGCTCGCCATTGTCGGCCCAACTGCCATGGTATTGGCCATAGTCGGCCTGCTCGCCGGGGTGGTTGCCGGCCCAGATCAGGCTGCTTTCCGGGTTGCTCATGATCAGCCGGCCGTTGCGATCGGCCACCAATACGCCCACCGGCAGGCTGTCGAGAATCTTGCGCAGCAAGGTCTCGCTCTGCGCCAGGGCGCGGGTGCGCTGCTCCACCAGCTGCTCCATGCTTTCGAACAGGCGGGCGCGGCCCAGGGCCATGGCCAGTTGCCGGCCGATGGAGGCCAGCGCATTGAGCGGCTCGCTCGGCCAGGGCTGGGCATTGCGCCGCACCACATTAAGCATGCCGATGATCTCGCCACCGAGCAGCAAAGGAATGCTCGCATGGCAGCCCTCCGCGCCGTGCTTGGTGAGGGCCGGGCAGGCGGCGATATTGGTTGGGCTGCTCAGGCGGTCACTCAGCCAGGCATGCCGGCAAGGGCAGTTGTCGATGCAGCTGCTCAGACGCTCCGCGGCATAATCCGGGCCGCGGCCACAGACCCCGGCCAGGCGCGCGGCCTCCTCCGACTGGCCGGTATCGGTCATCAGCAACCAGGCCGCCACCGCTTCGGGGAACTGCAGGATGCGCTGCAAGGCGGCGTCTATCACATGGCGCTCGGTCTTGGCGTCGGTCAGGCCGCTGGTGAAATGAAACAGGCAGTTGAGCAGCGAGTTGCTGCGCGCCAACTCGTCATGCTTGGACTGCAGCTCGTTATTCAGGCGCACGCCTTGCTCATAGGTGGAGATCAGCAGGTCGAGAATCTGCTGGCGGCCGGCGGTGATGAAATGCCGCTCGCCTTCGAGCATCACCTCCACGCCCATCTGTACCCGCTCATGGCTGCGCAACTCGAGATTGACCAGAAAGTAGCGGATGCGCGACATCAGGTACTTCTCGTCATAGGGCTTGACGATAAAGTTGTCCGCCCCCGAGGCCAGGCCATGCACCACGTCGCGGGCATCGGCCAGGCTGGTGACCAGAATCACCGGGATGGTAGCTGTGTCCGGGTCGCCTTTCAGGCGGCGGCACAGTTCATAGCCGTCCATTTCCGGCATAACGATGTCGCTGATCACTATGGTGGGCCGCTCGGCCGCCACCATGGCCAGGGCCTCGACCCCGTTACGGGCAACGCGGACCACGCAGCCCGAGGCTTCGAGCAGGTATTGCAGCTCGGTGGCCTGGGTTGGGCTGTCTTCAACTATGAGGATTTCGGCGCTGTCGTACATGACTCGCTCCCTCCCTGACTTGCCTGGCGCATCATCTGAATGGCTATGGAGTTAAGCACAGCCGCAATCTCCTCTGGAGGGAGGACCTGGCTGGCGGCCTGTAGTTCAATGGCGCTGCGCGGCATGGAGTCGATCAGCGCGCTGCTGGGCTCCTGCACCAGGGTCAGTGCGCCCTGCCGGTGCAACTCGGCCAGCCCCTGGGCGCCGTCGTGGCCCATGCCGGACAGCTGGATGCCGATGGCGTGGCGGCCGAACTGGCGCGCCACCGAATGGAATAGATGATCGGCCGAGGGGCAGAACTGCTGGCCATTGGGCGGCTGCAACTGCACCCGTAACCCCGCGCTGACACCCATTTGATAGCCGTCCGGCGCCAGGTAGAGCACCCCGGGCTGCAGGGCCTGGGCATCCTCGGCGATCCGCACCGGCAACGCCGCCACACTGGACAGCCACTGGCAGAAGCTGGGCAGAAACCCCGTGGCGATATGCTGGACCAGCAACAATGCCCAGGGCTGCTCTGGATGCAGGCCTTGCAGCAGGCTTTTCAGCGCCGCCGGGCCGCCGGCAGATGCGGCAATGGCCACCAGTTGTGGCGCGCTGGCGCTCGCTTGGCCGGCCAGCCGGCTGACGCCGCCGGGCAAGGCTGGCACCCGCTCGCGCGCGCGCTGGCGGCGCACCACCTTGACCTGAGCCAGGGTGCGCAGGGTGCGCAGCAGCTCATCGATGCGCTGGTTGAAATCCGGCGCATCCAGGCCCCGGGGCTTTTCCAGCACGGCCAAGGCTCCCGCCTCCAGGGCGCGCATGGCGGTTACCGCATCGTGCACATTGGCACTGGCGGTCAGCACCACCACCGGCAAGGCATAGCGTTCGAGGATACGGGCAGTGGTTTCATAGCCGTCGATGCCCGGCATATGCACATCCATGGTGACGATATCCGGGGTGTAGCTGGTCAGCAGTTCCAGCGCCTGTTCGCCATGGCTGGCGCAGCGCACCTCGTAACCGGCTCCCTCGCAGACCGCGCGCAGCAATACCTGGAGCACCGGTGAATCGTCTACTATCAGCACACGCATGCTCTTGCCCCCGATCAAATCAAACGCCGAATGGCATCGAGCAGGCTGCCCTGCTCGAAACCGCTTTTCACCAGGTAGGCATTGGCCCCTGCATCCAGGCCACGGGCGCGGTCCTCCGCCGAACCCAGGGCCGTGACCAATACCACCGGCAGGCTGGCCAGGTCGCGGTCACCGCGGATGCGACTGGTCAGGGTGAAACCATCCATGCGTGGCATCTCCACATCGGATACCAGCAGGTCGAACTGGCCTTGCTTCAAGGCATTCCAGGCCTCCAGGCCATCGTTGGCGGTGGCCACCTGGTAGCCGGCCGCCTCCAGAATGGCCTTGAGCAGGCCCCGTGAGGTGAAGGAGTCCTCGGCTATCAGCAGGCGTTGCAAGCGCGCGCCGACGCTGGCCGCCGCAGGCTGGGCGAGCACGCTGGAGGTGCTGGCCAGGGCACTGCGATAGAGATCGCCGGGGTGCAGGATGGGCACCAACTGGCCGTCGCCAAGCAAGGTCGCACCGAGCAGATTGCGCACCCGCAGCAGTTGCTTGCCGAGGTTCTTCACGGTGATTTCCTGATCGCCCAGAAGCTCGTCCACCAGCAGCACGAAGCGCTCGCCGCGCACCTTGAGCAGCAGCAGGGTCAGATCCCCTTCCTCCCGCGCCTGGCTGCCCAGGCCGAGCACCTCGGCCAGGGACCAGACCGGCAGGACCTGCTCCTGAAACACCAGGGATGGGCGGTTTTCCTGATTTCTCAGGGCCTCGACCGGCAAGCGCAGGCAGCGCTCCACCGCCAGGGCGGGCACGGCAAAGATGCGCTCGGCGTTGCGCACTATGACCGCGCGGAAGGTCGACAGGCTTAGCGGCAGGTGCAGGTGAAAGCAGGTGCCCTGCCCCGGGCTGGTTTCCAGCTCGATGCGCCCGCCGATGCGCTCGACCATTTCCTGCACTATGGCCATGCCCAGGCCGCGACCGGAAAGGTCGGTGATCAGCTCGCTGGTGCTCAGCCCGGAGGCGAAGATCAGCTTGGCGGCTTCCGCATCGCTCAAGGCCGCGGCCTGCTCCTGGTTGAGCAGGCCGCGGCTCAGGGCCTTGGCCTTGAGCTGCGCGGTGTCGAGGCCGCGACCATCATCGCGCAGGCTCAGTTCGAAGCGATCCGCCGACTCCTGCAGCAGCTCCAGTTGCAGCAGCCCCACTTCCGGCTTGCCGCAGGCGAGGCGCTGTTCGGGTGTTTCCAGGCCATGATCCAGGGCATTGCGCAGCAGATGGGTAAGGGGCGTGCGCAGCTCGTCGAGAATGCGCTTGTCGACCTGCAAATTGACACCGCGTACCTGCAATTCGGCGCGCTTGCCGGCTTGCCGGGCAAGATCCTGCACCATCGCCGGAAAACCCTCGACCAAGTGGCTGCCGCCTAGCAGCAGCACGCTTTGCAGCTCGCTGGCGAGGGCCTCGGAGAGCTGCGCCATGCCCTGGGCCAGATGCTTGCCGGCCTTGCCCTGCTGCGCCGCGGCAAAATGCAGGCGGTCGAACTGGGCCTGGCTCCAGTCCAGGTAATCGAACAATGCCTTGAAACCATCGCGGCTGGCGGCCGGCAACTCGGCCAGGCTGTCGCGCAGCTGCGGCAAGGCCACCCCGGCGAGCAGCCGCCGACCACCCTGGGGATCGCAGGCCTGGACATGCTCGGCCAGGCTGCGCGCCAGCGCCTGCGCCTCGAGCCGGTGCTGCAGCAGGCTTTCACTGTGGAACAACAGGGCATCCAGGCGCGGCGCGGAGACCCGCACCGTACCCGTTTCGTTACGCACCGTGGGGGCGGCAGGCGCGGCACTGGGGCTGCTGGCAGGCGCCTGCAAATGGACCTCAGCCCCACTGGCGGACGCCTCCAGGTGCTCGATCAGTAGTTCCTGCTCCTCCCCCGCAGGAGGTTGCTCGGCATGCAACAGTTGCAGCATGCCCAGGGCCAGGCGGCAGAGCTCCAGGCGCTCGGGGTTGAGCGGCAGAACGCCGCCACGCACATTGGCAAGCAGGCTTTCCCAGGCGTGGCAGAGCTGCTCGAAAGCCGTGAGGCCGACGGCCCGCGACGCGCCCTTGAGGCTGTGCACCTCGCGAAACAGCGACTCCTGCGCCTGGGCGGAGGCACCGGCCTCACGCCAGTTGGCCAGCTCATCGGCGAGCACCGCCAGGCGTTCTTCGGCCTCCTGCTTAAAGCTGGCCAACAGGTGTTGCTGCAGTGCTTCACGATCAAAACTCATGGCGTGCTCACAGTTTGAAACGGGCCGCCAGGCCCTCGAGTTTCAGGCCCAGCTGATGCAGGTCGCGCGCAGCCTGATCGACCTGCTGGGTACCGCCGACATTGTTCAGGCTGGCCTGGCGGATGCTTTCCATGGCGCTGCTGATCTGCTCCATGCCGATCATCTGCTGATGGCTGGTGGCGGCTATCTGCTGAGCCATCTCGCTGGATTGCTCGATGCTGCTGCCCAGGCTGCGAATCGCCTCGCCGCTGCTCTGGGCACGCTGGTAACCGGTTTCCACCGTCTTGCTGCTCTGCTCGGCAAGCAGCACCGCCTTGGCCATGGCCTTCTGGATATCGCCGAGAATGCCGCGTACCTGGGCGGTGGCCTGCTTCGACTGTTCGGCCAAGGCCTTGACCTCCTGGGCCACCACGGCAAAGCCCTTGCCGGCTTCGCCCACCTTGGCCGCCTCGATCGAGGCGTTGACCCCCAGCAGGTTGGACTGCTCGGCCAGGCTACCCACCGAGGCGACTATCTCGCCGATGGCCTGGCTCTGTTCGCCCAGGCGCATGATGCTCTCGGCCACCGCCTGCATCTGTTCGCGGATCTGCTGCATGCCGCTCTGCACCTCCTCCACGGCTTGGCGCCCGCTCTGCGCCACCTGGCGGGTGAAACCGGTGCTTTCGGCCACCGACTGGGAGGTATTGCCGGCCACCACCGCGGTCTGTTTGACCTCCTCCACCGTGGTGGCGATCTCGCTGATGGCAGTGGCGGTGTCCTGGGTGCTGGAGGCCACCTGGCTGGTGGCGGCGAGAATCGCCTCGCTGGCGCTGGACAGCACCGCCAGGCCCGCGTGCAGCTCATCGAGCAACTGCCGCGAGTTTTCCTCGACCCGCTTGCGCTCGCTGATATCGATAATGCTGGCCAGCACCAGGGTTTCGTTCTGCGAGGGCATGGGGTTGAGGCCGATTTCGATGGGGAACTCGCTGCCATCCTTACGCTGACCGAACAGATCACGGCCTTTGCCCATAGCGCGTTTGCCCGGGGCCGCGAAGAAGCTGTTGCGCAGCCCCGCATGGGCACCGCGAAAACGCTCGGGCACCAGCGCCTCGACGGGCTGGCGCAGCAATTCCTCGCGGCTGTAGCCAAACAGGTTTTGCGCCTGGGCATTGACCAGCAGCAGGCGGCCATCGGAGTTGGCCAGCAGCATGGCGTTGGGCGCCGACTCGATAACCAGGCGCAGGCGGTCTTCCTCACGCTTGCGCGCGGAAATATCGATGATGCTGGTCAGCACCAGGGTCTCGCCAGCGGATTGAATGGGGTTCAGGCCAATCTCGGCGGGAAACTCGCTGCCATCCTTGCGTAGGCCAAACAGGTCGCGGCCCACGCCCATGCCGCGGCGGCTCGGGTTGGCGAAGAAGCTCGCCCGATGCCCCGGGTGGGCGACGCGAATACGCTCGGGCACGAGCATCTCGATCGGCTGGCCGAGCAACTCCTGGCGCGGGTAACCGAACAGTACCTCGACCTGGGCATTGATCAGGACGATCTGCCCGGTTTTGTCGACCAGCAGCAAGGCCACCGGGGCAAATTCCACCACCGCGCGCAATCTGGCCAGTTCGGCCCCATTACCGAAGCCACCCAAGCGTAGAAAGCCCGCTACCAGTTTACGCATCGTCCTCTCTCCTTTTGCCTGTTGCATCAACGTTCGTCCCCCTAGAGTTTGAAGCGGGCGGCCAGGCCCTTGAGCTTCAAGCCCAGTTGGTGCAGGTTGCGCGCTGCCAGATCGACCTGACGGGTGCCGCCGACATTGTCCTGGCTGGCCTGGCGGATGCTTTCCATGGCGCTGGCAACCTGATCCATGCCGATCAGCTGCTGCTGGCTAGTGGCGGCGATCTGCAGGGCCATTTCACTGGAGGCCTCGATGCTGCTACCCAGGCTGCGGATCGCCTCGCCGCTGGCCTGGGCGCGCAGGTAACCGGTTTCCACCGTCTTGCTGCCCTGTTCGGCCAGCAGCACGGCCTTGGTCATGGCCTTCTGGATATCACCGAGAATCCCGCGTACCTGGGCGGTGGCCTGCTTCGACTGCTCGGCCAGGGCCTTGACCTCCTGGGCCACCACCGAGAAACCCTTGCCCGCCTCGCCGGCCTTGACCGCCTCGATCGAGGCGTTGACCCCGAGCAGGTTGGATTGCTCGGCCAGGTCCCCCACCGAGGCGACTATTTCGCCAATCGCCTGGCTCTGCTCACCGAGGCGCATGATGCTTTCGGCCACCGCCTGCATCTGCTCGCGGATCTGCTGCATGCCCAGCAGCGCTTCTTCTACCGCCTGGCGACCGCTTTGTGCGACCTGGCGGGTGCGTTCGGCACTTTCACTGACCCCTTGGGATTTGTTGCCGGCCAGCACCGCGGTCTGTTTGACCTCCTCCACCGTGGTGGCGATCTCGCTGATGGCGGTGGCGGTTTCCTGGGTGCTGGAGGCCACCTGGCTGGTGGCGGCGAGAATCTCCTCGCTGGAACTGGCCAGTACCGTGATGCCCTCATGCATCTCCTGCACCAGTTCGCGCAGGTTACGCACCATGGTGGCAAAGGCGCTGCCCAGCACGTCGCGCTCGCTCACCCCTTGCAAATCGGCCTGCAGATGGCCGTGGGCCAGGCCCTCGGCCTTGCTGGCCAGGTCCTGCAGGTACAAGCCCATACGGGAAAAGGCCTGCCCCAAACGGCCGACTTCGTCCTGGCGCGCGTTGGCGCTCATGTCGCGAGGGATTTCGCCAAGGCTGATGCGCTCGGCCCAATCGGTCAGACGCATCAGCGGCTGGGCGATATGCCGACTCAACCACCACCCGAAGAGGCTGGCCAGCACCGCCAAGAGCAGCCCCAGTTGCACCAGCTGCCTGCGCTGCTGCTGCAGCTCCTGGCTGGTTTGCTCCACGCCCTGCCGCACCCGTGCAATGGTCCGCTCGGTCAGTTGCTCGCCCAGGGCCGCGATCTGCTCTACCCGCTCCCCCTGAATGCCGCTGAACAGACGCTGTGCCTCATCACCACGGCCGCTACGCAGCAGCGGTAGGACATCGTTATCGCGGGTTTGTACGTAGGCGGCGCGCAGTTTCTGCAGTTGGCCAACCAACGTCTTGATCTCGTTGTCCATGACCAGGTTATTGCTGAGGTCTGCCAATAGCTGGTCATTGGCCTGGCCACGCCGGTGGATCTCATCCAGATATTCACGTTGCACCGCGCCGTCACTTTCCATGGCCAATTGCAAGGCAATGCGCTGAGCCTGGATATTGATCACCAGGTCCTTGACCTGATTGACCCGCTCATAACGGCGAGTGAAATCCGCTGCTTCGCTTTCCTGCAGTTGCACGAAGCGCTGCAGGCTGAACAGCAGCATGGCGGCGAATCCCATAATCAACAGGGCGAAGGCCAGCAGCAACTTGGTGCCGATACTCAGGTTCGCCAGTCTGTCCATCATCCCTTGTCTCCCTGCTGAAACCCTGACTCAGAGTTTGAAGCGAGCAGCCAGGCCCTTGAGTTTCAGGCCCAGCTGGTGCAGGTTGCGCGCCGCCAGATCGACCTGACGGGTGCCGCCGACATTGTCCTGGCTGGCCTGGCGGATGCTTTCCATGGCGCTGGCAACCTGATCCATACCGACCAACTGTTGCTGGCTGGTGACGGCGATCTGTAGGGCCATTTCGCTGGATTGCGCGATGCTGCTACCCAGGCTGCGAATCGCCTCGCCGCTGGCCTGGGCGCGCAGGTAACCGGTTTCCACCGTCTTGCTGCCCTGTTCGGCGAGCAGCACGGCCTTGGTCATGGCCTTCTGGATATCACCGAGAATCCCGCGTACCTGGGCGGTGGCCTGCTTCGACTGCTCGGCCAG
>DASUOY010000220.1:0-2126 GCA_036276395.1 Pseudomonas sp. | reverse complement strand
GGCCTGGAGCTGCGCGCCGAATGGTTGCTGGCGCCCCATCATGGCAGCCGCGGTTCGTCTTCGCCGGCCTTGCTGGCCGGGGTGGCGCCAGTCGGCGTGCTGATTTCCAGGGGGCAGCACAACGCGTTTGGGCATCCCCATGCCGAGGTGATCGCCCGCTACCGCGCGTTGGAAACACGGTTGTACGACACAGTAGAGCACGGCGCCGTGCGGATTCGTTTGGGTGCGTTTGAGCCGGCGCAGGGCTTGCGCCAACAACCACGCTTCTGGCGGGAAAAATGAGAACGGCAGCGGTCGGCGAGGCCGCGACCCTATGCTAGAGTGGCGCCACTTTTGTGAAGGGGATCTGCCACCGTGTGGGAACTGGTCAAAGCTGGCGGCTGGATGATGCTGCCGATCATTCTGTGTTCTATCGCTGCGGCCGGCATTATTGCCGAGCGCTTGTGGACGCTGCGGCCCAGCCGCATTACACCACCCAATCTGCTGGGGCAGGTGTGGCGCTGGATCAAAGACAAAAAACTGAATAACCAGAAACTCAAGGAGCTGCGCGCCAATTCGCCCCTGGGGCAAATTCTCGCCGCCGGCTTGGCCAACTCCAAGCATGGTCGCGAGATCATGAAGGAATGTATCGAGGAAGCCGCCGCGCGGGTGATCCACGATCTGGAGCGCTACCTCAATGCCCTCGGCACCATCGCCGGCATCGCGCCGCTGCTCGGTCTGCTCGGTACGGTATTGGGCATGATCGAAATCTTCAGCTCCTTTATGGGGTCGGGCATGGCCAATGCGCCGATGCTCGCTGGCGGTATTTCCAAGGCCCTGATCACTACCGCGGCGGGCCTGATGGTGGCTATTCCTGCCTTGTTCTTCCACCGTTACCTGCAGCGCCGCGTCGATGAGTTGGTAGTCGGCATGGAGCAGGAAGCGATCAAGCTGGTGGAAGTGGTGCAGGGCGAGCGCGACGTCGATCTGGGTGAGGACAAGGCGTGAAATTCCGGCGCAAACCGCGGGAGAACGTCGAGATCAACCTGGCCTCGTTGATCGACGTGGTGTTTATCCTGCTGCTGTTCTTTGTGGTCACCACCACCTTTACCCGCGAGACCCAGCTCAAGGTCGATCTGCCGGAAGCCGCCAGCGGCACACCGCCGGAACAGACCGAGCTGAAGCAGCTGGAAGTGCTGATCGGCGCTGATGGCAGTTACTCGCTGAATACCAAGGCCTTGCTTAAGAGTGATCTGGACAGCCTGATGGCAGCCCTGCAGAAAGAGTCGGCGGGCGACAACAGTCTGCCGCTGATCATTAGCGCCGATGCCAAGACGCCGCACCAGGCGGTGATCACTGCCATGGATGCCGCCGGCAAGCTGGGTTTCGCCCATCTGCGCATCACCACGGTCGAGGCGCAGGCCGCGCCTTGATGGTTGTCTGTCGATGAGCCTGGCCGAGCGCCTGACCCGCGCCTGGTACGCCGGTCATCCGGCGCTGGGCCTGCTGCGTCCGCTGGAGTGCTTGTACCGCGCGGTGGTGCAGCGCAAGCGCGCGCGCTTTCTGGCGGGTGAGGGCGAGATCTACCGTGCACCCGTGCCGGTAGTGGTGGTCGGCAATATCACCGTCGGTGGCACCGGCAAGACCCCCATGATTCTCTGGTTGATCGAGCATTGCCGTAGCCTGGGGCTGCGCGTGGGCGTGGTCAGCCGTGGCTATGGCGCGCAGCCGCCACACTTGCCCTGGCGGGTGCAGGCCGAGCAGTCCGCCAGCGTGGCCGGCGACGAACCCTTGCTGATCGTGCAGCGCAGCGGTGTGCCCTTGATGATCGACCCGGATCGCAGCCGCGCGGTGGCGGCCTTGCTGGCGGCCGAGTCGCTGGACCTGATCCTCAGTGACGACGGCCTGCAGCACTACCGTCTGGCCCGTGATCTGGAGCTGGTGCTGATCGATGCGGCGCGTGGTCTGGGTAATCAGCGTTGCCTGCCGGCGGGGCCACTGCGTGAGCCGGCCGAGCGCCTGCAGAGCGTGGATGCGTTGCTGTATAACGGCGCGTCCAGCGATCCGCAGGGGGGGTACGGCTTTACCTTGCAGCCGCGTGTGCTGATCAATCTGCGCAGTGGTCAGCAGCACCCGCTGAGTCATTT
>DASUOY010000219.1:0-10556 GCA_036276395.1 Pseudomonas sp. | reverse complement strand
TTGCCCTGATTCCTGGCTATGTGCAGCAACTGGCGCCGCTGGATGGTGGTCAGGTGTTTGCCCAGCGCGTCGTCTGGTCGATTCCGGCAGTGTTGCTGCTGGTAACGCTGTCGCGGCAGTGGTCGGTGCTGGCCCAGGCCTTTGTCCGTCTGCGCCGCGAGCCCTTGCTGTTGGCCGCCTTGCCGCTGGCGGCGGGGATGATGGGCATTCAGTGGGCGCTGTTCGTCTGGGCGCCGTTGGCCGGGCGCATGCTGGAGGTGTCGCTGGGCTATTTCCTCCTGCCGCTGGCCATGGTGCTGGCCGGGCGGGTGTTCTACGGCGAGCGCTTGCGCCCGTTGCAACGCCTGGCGGTGATCTGCGCGCTGCTCGGGGTGGCCCATGAACTGTGGCTGACCCAGGCGTTTTCCTGGGTGGTGCTGGTCACGGTGCTGGGCTATCCGCCGTACTTTATGTTGCGCCGCTGGATGCGCCTGGACGCGCTGTCCGGTTTCGTCCTGGAAATGCTGGTGATGGCGCCGGTGGCGATCTGGATGATCGCGACCTGGGGGCCGCCGCAGTTGTTCACCTTGGCCCCGCAGCTATGGTGGCTGCTGCCGGGGCTGGGCCTGCTCAGTGCCCTGGCGTTTGCCGCGATGATGGCCTCCAGCCGTCTGTTGCCGATGGGCCTGTTTGGCATCCTCAGCTATGTCGAGCCGGTGCTGCTGTTTCTGGTGGCGCTGCTGTTTCTCGGCGAGCAGTTCAATGCCGCGCAGTGGCTGACCTACCTGCCGATCTGGCTGGCGGTGCTGTTGGTGGGCTGGGACAGCGCGCGCCTACTGCTCAAGCAGCAACGCAAGGGCGTAGCGTGATGCGGGTCAATGCGGATCTGACCCAGCGGGTGGTGCTCGCGACCCAGGCACTGGCGTGGTTGGCCTCACCCTTGCCGGGTGTCGAGCGGCGGCCCCTGGAGCGCTTCGCCGCGGAAAGCGGCAAGGCCACCTCCATAGTGCGTTATGCCCCAGGCTCGGCCTTTAGCCCGCATCAGCATCCGGCAGGTGAGGAAATCCTGGTGCTGGATGGCGTGTTCAGCGATGAGCATGGCGATTATCCCGCCGGTTACTGGCTGAAAAATCCACCGGGCAGCAGCCACCGGCCGTGCAGTGCGCCGGGCTGCCTGCTGTTGGTCAAGCTCTGTTATCAGGCCCCCGAGGATCTGTGCACGCTGCGTATCGATAGCCGCGCCAGTGCCTGGTCGGCGGGCTTGCTGCCAGGCCTGAGGGTTTTGCCGCTGCACCGTTTCGCCAGCGAACAGACCGCCTTGCTGCGCTGGGCCGCCGGAACACGGGCTGGGATACAGGAGCATCCGGGCGGGGTGGAAATCCTGGTGCTGGAGGGGGAGTTGCAGGATGAGTTCGGCGTTTACCCGGCCGGCACCTGGCTGCGTAACCCGCCAGGTTTTCGCCACGCGCCGTGCTCGCCGGCGGGGTGCCTGCTCTATGTGAAGAGCGGGCACCTCAAGGCGGATGGGCCGGCGGATCAGTCCAGCACGTTTCTCAGCACTTCGTAGACTATCCCGGTGGCAATGGCCACCAGCACCACGTCGGTGCCTATCTGTTTCCACTCGTAGCCGTCATAGCGCGGCAATTGACCGGTCACGCGGCTGTCGAAGTTTTTCGCGATGCCCGGCGGCAGTGGCTTGCCGCGGGCCAGGTTCTTGGCGATGCCAGGCGGCAGGGCGCTGGTGGGGCCGATCAGGTTGCGGTTCTCGCCCAGCACGATGCGCACCCGGCCTATATCTATCGAGGGGCCCTGGATGCTGACCCCCATATCCTGGCTTTGTCCGCCGCCTTGCTTGCCGGGATGGTCTTGCTTGGGCGCCGCCAGGGCGCTGTGGCTGGCCAGGGCCAAGGCCAGGCTGGAACAGATCAACAGGGTGTGGGGAAGGCTGCGCATGGGCTGCTCCATAGCGGTGGGCGGTGAGTGATGTGGCAATTTGAGCGCCTGAATCCGCCTTTATTCAAGGGCGGCCGTCGCTTTATTCGCTTGCGGCTGTAAAGAAACTCGGCCGCAACGCCGGAAAGCGTTAGGCTATGCGGCTGATTTTTTGTTTTTCGTCGAGGTTGCCCCGTGTTTTCCCAATTCGCCCTGCATGAACGCCTGCTTAAAGCCGTGGCTGCGCTGAACTTTGTCGAGCCCACCCCGGTGCAGTTGGCGGCCATTCCGCTGGCGCTGCAAGGGCAGGACCTGCGGGTAACCGCGCAGACCGGTAGCGGCAAGACCGCGGCCTTCGTGCTGCCGATGCTCAATCGCCTGCTCGGCGATGGCGCCTCCTCGCCGCGCATGAGCGTGCGCGCGATGATCCTGCTGCCGACCCGCGAGCTGGCCCAGCAGACCCTCAAGGAAGTCGAGCGCTTCGCCCAGTTCACCTTCCTCAAAGCCGGGCTGATCACCGGCGGTGAAGACTTCAAGGTGCAGGCCGCCATGCTGCGCAAGGTGGATATCCTGATCGGCACCCCGGGCCGCCTGATCGAACACGCCAATGCCGGCAACCTGCTGCTCGATGAGGTCGAGGTGCTGGTGCTCGACGAAGCCGACCGCATGCTCGACATGGGCTTTGCCGAAGACGTGCAGCGCCTGGCCGAACTGTGCAATGCCTCGCGCCAGACCCTGCTGTTCTCCGCCACCAGTGGCGGCGCGGCCCTGCGCGAGGTGGTCGGCAAGGTGTTGAAAGACCCCGAGCACCTGCAGCTCAACCGCGTCAGCCAGCTTAACGAAGGCACCCGCCAGCAGATCATCACCGCCGACCACAACCACCACAAGGAGCGTCTGGTCGACTGGCTGCTGGCCAACGAGACCTATGAGAAGGCGATCATCTTCACCAACACCCGGGTGCAGGCCGACCGCCTGTACGGCAAGCTGGTGGCCAAGGAATACAAGGTTTTCGTCCTGCACGGCGAGAAGGACCAGAAGGATCGCAAGCTGGCCATTGACCGCCTCAAGCAGGGCGCGGTGAAGATCCTGGTGGCCACCGATGTGGCCGCCCGCGGCCTGGATGTCGACGGCCTGGACCTGGTTATCAACTTCGATATGCCGCGCTCCGGCGACGAGTACGTACACCGCATCGGTCGTACCGGCCGCGCCGGAGCCGAAGGCCTGGCCATCTCGCTGATCTGCCACAACGACTGGGCGCTGATGTCGAGCATCGAGCGCTACCTCAAGCAGCGTTTCGAACGCCGCAATATCAAGGACCTCAAGGGCATCTACCAGGGCCCGAAAAACCTCAAGGCGTCCGGCAAGGCGGTCGGGCCGAAGAAGAAAAAGGTCGACCCGAAAACCGGCAAGAAACTGGCGAAAAAGCCGGCGGCCAAGGCCCCGAGCAAGCGCAACACCATCAACAAGCCGAAGGTCGATGCTCCGGTGCTGGTCAGTCAGGATGGCCTGGCGCCACTCAAGCGGCGCAAGCCTGCGGCTGAGTAAGCGGCCAGATAGAAAACGCCCGCCTGCACAGGCTAGTGCAGGCGGGCGTTTTATTTACTGAGCTGTTTATTTCGGCACTATCAGTATCTTGCCGTCGCGCTCGCCGCTGGCGGCTGCGGCCACGGCCTGCTTGATCTCGCTGACGTCATAGGTGGCGGCCACGCGGGTGTGCAGCTTGCCGCTGGCGACCAGTTGCACCAGCTCGCCGAACACCTTCATCTGCTCGGCCTGGCTGGCGGTCTGGAACCACTTGGCCAACCAGAAGCCGCGCAGGCTCACGTCGCGAAACACGAAGGAGGCCGGCGATACCTGGCACGGCTGGCGGCTCATCATGCCGTAGTTGACCAGCACGCCGCCTTCGCTAAGGCTGGCCGCCAGGTGGTCGGTGGCTTCACCGCCCACCGCGTCTATGCCCAGGCGCACGGCAGCGCCACCCGTGGCTGCGCGTACGCGCTTGGCCAGGTCGGGGCCGTCGACCAGCACCAGGTCACCACCCTCGGCTTCAACGCCAGCCACCGCCGACTCACGGCGTACCACGTTGATGGTCTTGAAGCCGCGCAGCTTGGCCAGCTGGATCAGGTAGCTGCCGACGCCCGAATTGGCGGCGTTCTGGATCACCCAGTCGCCGGGCTTGAGGTCGACGAATTCGCTAAGCATCAAGGAGGCGGTCGGCGGGTTGACCGTGAGCATCGCCAGTTGCTGCGGGTCGGCTTCGGGCAGCGGAATCAGCTTGTTCGCCGCTGCGTTCAAATGGCTGACCCAGGTACCGCAACCCACCGGCAGCAGCACCATCTGGCCGATTTTCAGGTTGCTGACCTCCGGGCCCAGTTCCTCCACCCGGCCGACCCCTTCATTGCCGCCAATTGCCGGCAGTGGCGGCAGCATGCCGTATTCGCCGGTCAGGGTGAGCACGTCGGAGGGGTTGATCGGCGCCGCCAGCACCTTGATGCGTACCTGGCCGGCAGCGGGGGCGGGCAGTTGCAGCGCCACCGCACTGATCACGTCTTGCGCTACCGGGCCGCGGCTCTGGTATTGGGCTTTAAGCATGGAAGTTCTCCAGTTGAGAGACTGAGTGGGGTGGAAAGAGTCTAGACGGCAGTGGCGGCTGGGCGACTTATTCGCCTAAATCGATTTCGCTGATGTTCGCTCCACCGTCATGGCGCGCTGCGCTTAGTGCCGCTGGCGGGCTATGCTATGGGCTTGTACCGGCCAGGTATCACCATGAAGTCATTGTGGCTCTTCTGCTTGTTGTCGCTGAGCCTGTCGGTTTCGGCGCAGACGCTGCGCTTGGGCTTTGGCACGCACAAGCCGCCCTATGTGTTCGAGGGCGAGGAGCGCGGCCTGGAGTACGACATAGTAGTGGCCGCCGCGCAGCGCGCCGGCTTTGCCGCTGAGGTGCACTACGCACCCATGGAGCGCCTGCACCTGATGCTGCGCCGGGGCGAGATCGACGCTATTGCCACCACCAACGAGTACAGCGGAATCGGCGCGTTCTACTCGGCGGTCTATATCCAGTACCAGAATGTCGCGGTGGCCCTCAGTTCGCGGCAGCTGGAGATCAACAGCATCGGCGACCTGGCCCCGTATTCGATCAGCGCCTTCCAGCGGGCGCGCTATCTGCTCGGCAAGGAGTTTCAGCAGATGGCCGAGAACAATCCGCGTTACCGCGAGGAGGCCTATCAGATTGCGCGCAACCGCTTGCTCTACAGCGGGCGGGTGGACGTGGTGGTTGGCGATATGCGCATCCTGCGTTACTTCAATCGCGAGGTGTATACCCAGGTGGATGTCAGCCAACCGCTGGCGATCTATCCGATCTTTGCCGCCACCGGCTACAAGCTGGGCTGCAACCACCAGAGGCACTGCGAGGCCTTCAGTGAGGGCCTGGCGATCATTCGTGAGAACGGCGAGTACAAGGCCATCGAGCGGCGTTACGCCATGCATTGAGCCTGGGCGCCGCATTGATTAGGGGACTCTCCATGCCGAACCTGCGTCTGTTTGCCTGTCTGCTGTTGGGGGCCAGCCTGGGCATCGCGCCGGCGCTTGCCCAGGCCGAAACGCTGCCCAGTGAGTTGGGCCCGCTCAGTGTCACGCCGCTGTTGACGGGGCTGGAGCATCCCTGGGGCCTGGCTTTTCTCCCCGATCAGCAGGGCCTGCTGCTCACCGAGCGGCCGGGGCGATTGCGCTGGCTGAACGCGGCCGGTGAGCTGTCCGCGCCCCTGGGCGGGGTGCCGCAGGTGTATGCCGGGGGCCAGGGCGGTTTGCTCGATGTGGCGCTGGCGGCGGATTTTGCCCGTGAGCGCTGGGTCTACCTGAGCTATGCCGAGGCGGGCGAGGGGCCCTATGCCGGCACCGCCGTTGGGCGTGGCCGGCTGGCTCAGGACAACAGCAGGCTGGAGGGCTTCGAGGTGATCTTCCGCCAGCAGCCCAAGCTGTCTACCGGGGCGCACTTCGGTTCACGCCTGGTGTTCGATCGCGCAGGCTACCTGTTTATTACCCTGGGTGAGCACAACCAGCGCCTGGCCGCGCAGGACCTCGGCACGCTGCAGGGCAAGCTGGTGCGTCTGCATGCCGATGGCCGCGTGCCGGCGGACAACCCCTTTGTCGGGCAAGCCGGAGCGCGGGCGGAAATCTGGTCCTACGGTCATCGCAACCCACAAGGCGCGGCACTCAACCCCTGGACGGGGCAGGTATGGAGCCATGAGCACGGTCCCCGCGGCGGTGATGAGATCAATATTCCCCTTGCCGGCAAGAACTACGGTTGGCCCATCGCCACCCATGGCGTCAATTACTCCTATCTGGCCATTCCCGAGGCGCAGGGCAAGACGGTCGCTGGCACCGAGCCGCCCCTGCATGTGTGGGCCAAGTCGCCGGCGCTCAGTGGCATGGCGTTCTACCAGGGTGAACGTTTTGCGCCCTGGCAAGGCAATCTGTTTATCGGCGCCTTGGCCGGGCAGGCGCTGCTGCGTCTGGAGCTGCAGGACGGGCGGGTGGTGCATGAGGAGCGCCTGCTGCAGGAACTTGGCGCGCGCATCCGCGATGTCCGCGAGGGACCGGATGGCTATCTCTATGTGCTGACGGACGCGGCCAATGGCCAGTTGCTGCGCCTGGGCTTGCAGGCGCAGTGAGCGGGGCTGTTACTGGGGCAGGCTGTCGTCCGATGCCTGTTGGGCGGCGAGCAGTTTGTCTGGCAAGGGTTTGCTCGACACGCTGAAGTCGAGCACCTCGATGGCGCCGCTGCCCTGGCCGAGCAGATGGAAGGAGAAGGCCTTGCGCGCCGTCAGGTTGTCGAAGCTGAAGCTGACCTCCAGCGGCTGGTCGCGGGTCAGTAGCGGCAGCTGGGGGATCGGCAGGGCCACGTCGCGATCGAATTCCTTGGTTTTCAGTTGCAGCCGGGCGCCCTGTTTATCCAGGCGCAGGGCGCGGATCTTGAGGGTCACGGTGGTCTGCGTGTCCTTGTCCAGGGTCAGGTATTGCGCGCCGACCAGGTTGTCCGCCCAGTCATCACTGACCCTGGATTTCAGCTTGATCGGCGCACTGTTGGCGAACTGGTAGTGCTGCTCGGCCTGGTTGGCGCGCAGGGACTGATCGAGCAGGCTGGCGCGCTGGCTGATCAGCTTGGCCTGCTTGCCGCTCAAGCGGTCCAAGTAGCGCGCGCTGTCACGGATAAACCCCGGGCTGGCATAGCGCCGGCAAACCTGCTGGAAGTCGCATTCGCTAAAGTTGCCCTGGCCGTCATGCAGACGCAGCAGGCCATTGGTGTAGGACATCATCTCGCGGCCGCTGCTGTAGTCGCGCAGCAACGAACGCCCGGCGATATTGCCCGGGATGGGGAAGGCAAAGTAGTCGAGTACCGAGGCAGTCAGGTCGACGTGACCGTACACCCCGTGCTTGAGCGCCGGCAGTTGCGCCTGCTCGGGGGCCAGCAGCAGGTTGAAGCCCCAGGCCGAAGCCAGGCGAACCTTTTCCAGGCCATGGGATTCGTCTGAGGTGACGATCACCAGGGTGTCCTTGAGCACGCCCTGTTTTTCCAGGGCGCTGAGGAAGTCGGCGACGGCATTGTCCAGGTAGGCGATGGCCGCCAGCTTCGGCGTGGCATGGCGGGCCAGGTAATCCGCGGGGGCCGAATAGGGCTGGTGGGTGCCCACGGTCAACAGGGTCAGCATCCAGGGTTCGGGTTTGCGCCGCAGTTGTTGCACATAGTTCAGCGCGCCTTCGAAGTAGGCCTTGTCGTCCATGCCCCAGGGGAACTCGATATAGGGCTTGTTGCGGAACCAGTCACGGCCCAGGGTCTTGTCGAAGCCCATCTGCGGCATGATCTGGTCCTTGGCCATAAAGCGCAGCCCGGCGCCTTGCAGGAAATGCGTGCTGAGGCCGCGCTCGCGCAACTGCGCTGGCAGGCATTGTTCGCTGCGCGCCGGGTTGTTCAGCAGCTCGAGGCCTTTGGGGGTGCCGGAGTCGAGCTTGCTGTAGTCGCCACAGAGCATGGCGTAGAGCCCGCGAATGGTCTGATGGCTATGCAGCACATAGTCATAGGTCAGCATGCCGCGCTCGGCCCATTGGCTCAGGCGTGGCATGGGCGCCTCGCTGTAGCTGCTGCCGATGGCTTGGCGGCTCGCCTTGATATAGGCCCCGGTAACGCCCTCCAGGGTGATGATCAGCACGTTGCGCGCAGTGCCGGCCTTTTTGAGCAGAGGCTGGCCGTCGAGATCGAGGCGGTTCAGGCCGCTGATATCGGCCTGGACAGTGGCGTTGTCCGGATCCAACCAGGCGTTCAGTCGCTGCTGGCTGGCGCTCAGGCTTTCAACCAGCAGCTTGTGCGGCAGGTTGAACTGCAGCCATTGATCGGCTTCGCTGGGCTGTAGCTGCTGGTAGGCCCCGTGGGCGGCGAACAGCGCCAGAGGCAGCAGCAGGTATTTGCGCGGCAGGGGTGGTGTGTTGCCGCGTGCCTGCCAGGCGGCAATAACCAAATAGAGGCCCATGCCCAAGGCCAGCGCCACTGCCAGCAGCGGCTGGCTCAAGGCGCTGCCTTGGGTCGAGTGGCTGAGGAACTGGGCGTCGCCGAGATAGTGCAGGTCCGCCGGTTCGGGCATGCGCCCGACCGCGTTTACCAGTTCCACCGTTCCCACGCTGAACAGGCACCAGAGCAGCAGCAGGGGCACGGCCAGCAGCCAGGCGCGTCGATACAGACCGATCAGCAGCAGGCTGCCGACCGCCAGGTCCGACAGGTAGCCATAAGGGTGCGACCAGCCGAGGCCGTAGCGGCTGGCCAGAGGCAAGGCGAGTAATAAGCCGGCGAGGGGCAGCAAGGCACAATAAGGGCGGTGCAGCCAGGTAAAGGAAAGGCGCACAGGTACTCCTGGGGCGACTGCCATTGAGCCACAGCGGCAATGCCGGGTCAGTCACCCAATGCGGGCTGACATGATTCTGAAACAAGGTTGTGCTAAGCGCCAGAGGGCGCGCGTTAAATGCGGGGGAATAACTGAGGAAGGGGACGGCCGGCAGGGTGTGACAGTGGCCAGCGCCTTGTCGTTGCGAGCAAAGCGCTGCGTGGGCAGATGGTTCGACTATTTCTTGCCGATGGTGATCTGCTTGGTGGTGCCGTACACCTGGCCGCTGACACCTTTGGCGATTTGCTGGATTTCACCACCGGCCTTGAGGAACGCGGCGATTTGCGCGTCGATCGAGGCGCTGGTTTCAACGGCGGGAGCCGGCTTGGGTTTGCTGTTGGATGCTTTTACGCGCATGGCGGCCATTAACCTATTTAAAAATTAATTTGGCCGGGCATTCTACCCGATGCGCTTGACAATAGCTTTATAAATAAAGCTGAAACCTTCTGGCGGCGCGCCTGAATTAAGCCAGAAAATACTTATTTTATTCGCCAGTATGCGAGTAAGTAGTTGTTTTATCAGCAATAGCGCCGGCGTCTGGGGAGCTGCTGGTGGGGGATGGGCGAGTCGCCTTCCGCTGGTCGGTTTACCCGACGCTGGCGGCCGGCTTTGTGGGGCGGCGCATGTACGGCCGAGAAAGCTGGGCGCAACTGGAGTAGAATGCCGGCCTGGCAATGAGGGTAGGGCACCATGGCGGTAATTGGACGAATGAACTCTTTGCAGGTCGTGAAGCACACGGACTTCGGCCTGTATTTGGATGGCGGGGCGGACGGCGAAATATTATTGCCCAAGCGCTATATACCGAGCGACACCCCGAGTGAAGTAGAAGACTGGCTGAATGTATTTATTTATTTGGACAGTGAAGACAAGTTAATTGCCACCACGGAAAAACCCAAAGTTCAGGTGGGCGAATTTGCCAGTCTGAAAGTGGTGGATATCAACCGCGTCGGTTTATTCCTTAATTGGGGTTTGCCGAAAGATTTGTTATTGCCGCATTCCGAAGAAAAGCGACCGCTACAAGTGGGCGATTACTGCGTGGTGCATGTCTTTCTCGACAAGCGCAGCAAGCGCATTACCGCCACGGCGCGGCTGGACCGCTACCTGGACAAGTTGCCGGCGAACTACCAGGCAGGCCAGGAGGTCGATCTGCTGATAGTCGAGCCCACCGATATGGGCTTTAAGGCGATCATCAATGGCAAGCACTGGGGCCTGATCCACAAGAACGAGATCTTCAAGTTTCTGCGCGGCGGCATGCAGGAAAAAGGCTTTATCAAGGAAGTGCGGGGCGACGGCAAGATCAGTCTGAGCCTGCAGGCTGTTGGTCAGGAAGCGGCGACCAGCCTGGCTGAGCAGATTCTGCAGAAGTTGCGCGAGCAGGATGGTGTGCTGCCCCTTAACGACAAAAGTTCGCCCGAGGCGATCAGCGCACTGTTTCGCGTCAGCAAGGGCAACTTCAAGAAGGCCATTGGCGGGCTGTATAAACAGGGCCGCATCCTGATCCACGACGACCATATCGAACTGGTCGACAAGTAAACCGCTGCGTATGGCGTTGGGCCTAATGCACCGGCGCCAGCGTGCGGCAAAAGCCGCTTGAGCGCCCGCGCACTCCATTGAATAATGCCAGGGCCATGCGCCGCTGTAGCTCAGTTGGTAGAGCACGTCATTCGTAATGATGGGGTCGGGGGTTCGATTCCTCTCAGCGGCACCAACTTT
>DASUOY010000218.1:0-14501 GCA_036276395.1 Pseudomonas sp. | reverse complement strand
GCCGCATTATATCGGGCCCACCGCGCGCGGCTAGGGCCTTGTTGATCGCTGGCGCCGCTGCGGCGCTGCGCTTGCGACTCAGAACGAGCGAAAAGCGACGAAAGCCTCGATCACCTGCTCGATTTGCTCAGCGTTGACGTCCAGATGGGTGACCAGGCGCAGGCGCGGCGCAGCGCTCACGGCGATGCCGCGCTCGGCCATAAAGGCCTTTACCGTGCTGGCACGCTCGCCGAGCTGCACATAGACCATGTTGGTCTGCACCGGCTCGACGCTGTAGCCCAGCTCGAGCAAAGCTTCACCCAGGCGCGCGGCGTTGGCGTGATCCGCGGCCAGACGCTCGACCTGGTGCTGCAGCGCATACAGCCCCGCCGCCGCCAGCACGCCGGCCTGGCGCATGCCGCCGCCGACCATCTTGCGCAGGCGCCGCGCCTTACCAATCAGCTCGTTACTGCCACAGAGCACCGAGCCCACGGGCGCACCCAGGCCCTTGGACAGGCACACAGACACCGAATCGAAATGCCGGGTAATCTCGCGGGCCGGCACGCCCAGCTTGACCGCCGCGTTATACAGCCGCGCGCCATCCAGATGCAGGGCCAGGCCATGCTTACGGGTCAACTCGCGCGCCGCAGCCAGATAAGCAAGCGGCAGCACCTTGCCCTGCATGGTGTTTTCCAGGGCCAGCAGGCGGGTGCGAGCGAAATGGAAGTCATCCTGCTTGATCGCCGCCTCGACCCTGGCCAGGTCCAGCGAACCGTCGGCCTCACCGTCGATGGGCTGCGGCTGGATCGAGCCAAGCACCGCGGCGCCGCCACCTTCGTATCTATAGGTATGCGCCTGCTGCCCGACTATATATTCGTCGCCGCGCTCGCAATGGGCCATCAGCCCGAGCAGGTTGCTCATGGTGCCGGTGGGCACAAACAGCGCGGCGGCAAAGCCCAGCTCGGCGGCCAGGTACTGCTCCAGCCGGTTGACCGTGGGGTCTTCGCCATACACGTCATCGCCCAGCTCTGCGGCCAGCATGGCCTCGCGCATACCCGGGGTCGGCAGGGTGACGGTATCGCTACGCAGGTCGATAACGGGCATGGGCGGCTGTCCTTAAAAGAGGCGAAGGCCCGATGCTAAGGCGCCCGTGTTGGGCAAACAAGGTACAGCTGGGCGGATTAGCCCCAGGACAGATAAGCCCAGCCGCTCAAGCCAACTGCACATTCTCGGCAGGGACGATCAGGATACCGGCGCGTAGGCCGTTCTTGACCTTGGGATTAGGGAAGATAATGCGCGCGCCGGGCTCATCCACCACCCAACGGGTGTCGGCCAGGTCCTCGGCCAGCAGGTAGCCGACCGGCAGTTCGCTGAAGTTCTCGATATCCGCCGGCAGGTGCAGCTTGAAGGCATCGCTGTGCTTGATCACCTCCCGCGCCACGGCGAACAGTTTCAGCTCGCCAAGATCATCGCTGGCGCCCTGCGCTTCGCGCCCTTCGATCAGGGCCTGCAGATGCTGCTCCAGACGATCCAGATTGACCTGCTGGTTCTGCCCGAAGGGCCGCGCCTTGCCCAGCTCCAGGGTGAAGGCCTCGGCCCCCAGCTGGGAATAGGTGTAGGCACTGAAGGTGATCGAGCTCTTGTTGTGCAGCAGCACCGCCTCGATACCGGCGGCACTCAGCCGCGCCAACTCGCGCTGACTGCGCGGACGGCCTTCCTGGAAGGGGTAGAGGGCGAACTGCTCAATTCTCGAGCCACGAATGGCGGTGTGCAGGTCGTAATGCAAGCGGGTGCGTTCCGGCTTGTTGAAGAAGGTCGCCGCCAGGTGCTCCAGGTCACAGGCGCGCAGTGCTTCGGGGCCGGTGTGCTCATCATGGCGACCGTTGAACAGGCGGTTGATGTCCTGCTCCAGATAGCGCTCGCCACGGCGCATGGCCTCGGGATTGCCGAACAGAAAGAGGATGCGTGCCCGCGGTTTCAGCTCATTGCGGGCAATGCCACGCAGCAGGCGGTCGAGCAATTCGATGGGGGCGGTTTCATTGCCATGGATACCGGCTGAAAGCAGGAGATCCTGGCCATTGTCACTGGCCACTGGCGGCGTCACTTCCAGCGCGCCCTCGGCCAGCCAACGCAAGCGCGTACCCTCGGGAGTCAGCTGGATCTTCGCTGCCGGCTCATGGCCGGCCAGGGTCAGTTCAAGCAGTTTGCCGAGGGCAAGCATAGGAGTTACCTCAATCGTGGTTGCAGTCTGGACCGTGCACGTGGTCGTCGTCGCCCAGTTCGGCCGGCTCCATTTCCAGCTCCAGGCTGACCAAGTTGGTGGCCAGCGGACGCAGCAGCAGGTTGGCGTACTCGGCGGCGCCCTCCTCCACGTCCACACCGATCATCAGCTGGTTGTTGCCAACCTGCTGGAACCAGATTTCCTGGCCCTGCCAGATCACGGCAAAACGGGTGCAGGACGTTTCCAGTTGGGTGCCATCGGTGTCTTCGAGGATCAGTTGCAGGGCGTCGCTCATAAAATCTCCACAGGTTTGGACGTAGGGTGAATGCCGTTTTTTCCATCCACCACAACTACGTCTTGGTGGATCGATAAAGCGTGATCCACCCTACTCAAGCTAATTGAAATGGATAAACCGCGCCCAGTTTAAGGATCTGCGTCAGTTCGTCCAAGGCCGCGCGGCATTCGTTAAGCAATTGTGGGTCAGCCAGGTCGTTTTCGCTCAGGCGATCGCGGTAATGCTTGTCGACCCAGAGATTCAGGCTGTCGTGCAGCGTCGGGGTCATGATCACGCCCTGGTTGACCGCCGCCAGTTCCTGCTCCTTGAGCGCCACGCGCAAGCGCAGACAGGCCGGGCCGCCGCCGTTCTGCATGCTCTGCTTGAGGTCGAAGACCTTCACTTCGCGGATCGGGCCCTGGCCTGCAGTGAGCTGCTGCAGGTAGTTCCACACATTGGCGTTGTTGCGACACTCTTCCGGCACGATCAGCAGCATGTTGCCATCGGCGCGGGTCAACAGCTGGCTGTTGAACAGGTAGGAGCGCACCGCATCCTCCACCGTCACCGCTTCGCGCGGCACGCACACGGCCTGGAAGTTGCCGCCGCGACGGGCGAGCTTGGCACTCAGTTCGGCCAGCACCTTGTCGGTATCGAGGAAGGCGTCCTGGTGATAGAACAGCACCTCGCCATTGCCCACGGCAATCACGTCGTTATGGAACACGCCCTGGTCGATCACGTCTGGGGTTTGCTGGGCATAGACCACGCCGTCATCGCTCAGGCCATGCAGGCGGGCGACGGCCTGGGAGGCTTCCAGGGTCTGCCGCGCCGGGTAGCGGGCCGGCTGCGGGAAACGGCTGTCGAAGGCGCTGCGGCCGAACACGAAGAACTCCACCCCGGCATCGCCATAACCCTTGCAGAAGCGGGTGTGGTTGGCCGCGCCTTCGTCACCGAACTGGGCCACTGCCGGCAATGCGGCGTGGTGGGCGAAGTGCTGCTCGTTGGCGAACATGGCCCCCAGCACGCGGCTGGTGGTCGGGTGCTCGATGGAGCGGTGGAATTTGCAGTTGAGGTTGGCGGCGGTGAAATGCACGCGGCCATCGGCCGTATCGGCGCTGGGGCTGACGGTGCAGGCGTTGGCCGTCCACATGCTCGAGGCAGAGCAGCTGGCGACCAGCAGCGGCATGGCGTCTTTCGCCGCCTTCTGGATCACCTGGGCGTCGCTGCCGGTAAAACCCAGGCTGCGCAACACGGCGACATTGGGGCGTTCCTGCGGGGCCAATACGCCCTGCTTGAAGCCCATCTCCATCAGCGCCTTCATCTTGGCCAGGCCCTGCTTGGCCGCCTCCTTCGGGTTGGAGGCCACCTGGCTGTTGCTCTGCGAGGCGACGTTGCCGTAGGACAGACCGCCGTAGTTATGGGTCGGCCCGACCAAGCCATCGAAGTTTACTTCAAACGCAGGGGCTTCAAATGCATTGCTCACAGGCTTACTCCGGGAGTCAGGGTTGCAGGCAGGCTCAGGCTGTCGGATTCCAGCGAGGCCACCGGATAGGCGCAATAATCCGCCGCGTAATAGGCGCTGGCGCGGTGGTTGCCAGAGGCACCCACGCCGCCGAAGGGGGCGCTGCTGGCGGCGCCGGTCAACTGCTTGTTCCAGTTGACGATGCCGGCGCGGCTGCGCAGCCAGAACTCGTCATAACGCACCTTGGAGTCCGACAACAGGCCGGCGGCCAGGCCGTATTGGGTGTTGTTGGCCTCGGCAATGGCCGCGTCGAAACCTTCGTAGCGAATCACCTGCAGCAGCGGGCCGAACAATTCTTCATCGGGCCGATAAGCCACGGCGGTCACATCGATGATGCCCGGGGTCAGCAGGGCCGCATTCGCCAGCGGCTGGGTCATTTCCAGCAGCGCCTTGGCGCCTTGGGCGAGCAGGTGCTGCTGCGCCTTGAGCAGTTGCTGGGCGGCCGCCAGGGAGATCACCGAGCCCATAAAGGGCGCGGGCTGGGCATCGAAGCTGCCGACCTTGATGCTCGCCGCCACGCTCACCAGGCGCGCCAGCAGGGCATCGCCCCAGGCGCCTTGCGGCACCAGCAGGCGGCGGGCGCAGGTGCAGCGCTGCCCGGCACTGATAAAGGCAGACTGCACGATGGTGTAGACCGCGGCATCGACATCGGCCACCTGGTCGACGATCAGCGGGTTGTTGCCACCCATTTCCAGGGCGAGGATCTTCTCCGGGCGGCCGGCGAACTGGTTATGCAGCAGGTTGCCGGTGCGGCTCGAGCCGGTGAAGAACAGGCCATCGATGCCCGGGTTCGCGGCCAGGGCCACGCCGGTTTCCCGCGCGCCCTGCACCAGGTTGAGCACGCCCGCCGGCAAGCCGGCCTCGATCCAGCATTTGACGGTCAGCTCGGCGACTTTCGGGGTCAGCTCGCTGGGTTTGAACACCACGCAGTTGCCCGCCAGCAGCGCCGGCACTATATGGCCGTTGGGCAGGTGACCGGGGAAGTTGTAGGGGCCGAACACTGCCACCACGCCATGGGGCTTGTGCCGCAGCACGGCGGTGGCATCGGCCAGCGGGCCACTCTTCTCGCCGGTGCGCTCACGGTAGCTCTGCACCGAAATGGCCACCTTGTTGATCATGCTGGTGACTTCGGTGGCGGTTTCCCACAGCGGCTTGCCGGTTTCCTCGCCAATGCAATGCCCAAGCGCCTCGGCATGCTGCTTGAGGGTGGCGGCGAACTGCTCGAGCAGCGCGATACGCTCATCCAAAGGACGTGACGCCCAGGCTGGGAAGGCAGCGCGGGCAGCCTGCACGGCGGCCTCGACCTGCGCCGACGTCGCCTCACGGCCTTGCCAGATGATTTCCTGGGTGACCGGGTTAAGCGACTCCAGGGCTTCGCCCTGCCCCGCCTGCCAGCCACCTGCGATGTAATGAGTGCTCATGTTGTTCTATCACTCCCAGCAAGATATTGGTCGAGACTGCCGCGCAGCGGGCTGCGCCCTGATGAATCAGGCGCGGGCGGAAAGCGCCACCGCGCGTACCTGATCGCCGGCCGACAATTGCAGGCGCTTGGCGGTCTGCGCATCCACCACCAGGCTGCCGGCGGCCAGGCGCGCCGGCGCCGCGGTAATACGGCAGCCCTCGCGCTTGCGGTTGTGGATCAGGAACGAGGTGGCGTCATCGCCGGGCGTGCCGATCGCCAGGATCAACGTCTGGCTGTCACGCACCGCGCGGATCTTCGCGGTTTCCGCCTCGATGGCCGGGCCGGCGTCGAAGATGTCGACATAGCCCTGGTAGCTGAAGCCTTCGCCCTTGAGCATGGCCAACGCCGGCTCGGTGTCCGGGTGGACGCGGCCGATGATGTTGCGTGCATCCTCGGAGAGAAAGCAGGTATAGAGCGGAAACTTGGGCATCAGCTCGGCGATAAAGGCCTTGTTGCCGACGCCGGTGAGGTAGTCGGCCTGGCAGAACTCCATCTTGAAGAAATGCCGGCCCAGGCTTTCCCAGAACGGCGAGCGGCCCTGCTCATCGGACATGCCACGCATCTCGGCGATCACCTTGTCGCCAAACAGCTCGCGGAACTCGGCGATAAACAGAAAGCGCGCCTTCGACAGCAGACGGCCATTCAGGCCACTACGCTGGTCGCTGCGCAAAAACAGCGAGCACAGCTCGGAGTTGCCGGTGAGGTCGTTGGCCAGAAACAGCGTGGGAATCTGCCGGTGGATCTTCAGCTCCTGGGAGGCGCTGACGGTCAGGCCCACCCGGTAGTTGTACCAGGGCTCGCGCAGGCCAACGGCGCCGGCGACAGCCGAGATACCGACCACCTCGCCGTTATCGTCTTCGAGCACGAACAGGTAGTCGGCGTCGGCGCGAGCAGCCTCACCGCGGAAGGTCTTCTCTGCCCAGGCCACCCGGTGCGCCAGGCGCTCCTGGTTGGCTGGCAGGGTGGTCAGGCCGGCGCCAGTGCTGCGCGCCAGGTCGAGCAAGGCCGGAAGATCGGCGCTACATACGGGACGAACGATCATACCGCCTCCTTAAACCGCAACCAGGCGTACGCTGACGCCTTCGCCGACGCCCAGGGCTTCGGCGGCTGCAAAACTCAGGCTTACCGGCTTGCCCGGCACCCAATCCAGCTCCGCGACTATGGCGCGGTAATCCTGCAACTGGCCGTTGCTGACCAGGTAGGGGCGCCCGCCCTTGGCCGGCTCGGCGTTCTCGGCTGCAATGCGCACCGGCACCACGCGGCTCTGGGCGATCGAGCGGATACCCGAGGTGCGCGCATGCAGGGTCGGGCCACCGTCGAAGATGTCGATGTAATGATCGGTCTCGAAGCCTTCGCGCATCAGGATGTCGAAGCTGATCTGCGCCCGCGGATGCACCTGGCCCATGGCCTCCTGGGCGTCGTCCGGCAACAGCGGCACATAGATGGGGTAATGCGGCATCAGCTCGGCGAGGAAGGTGCGGCTCTTGAGCCCACACAGGCGCTCGGCCTCGCTGTAGTTCATGTCGAAGAAGTTGCGCCCCACCGCATCCCAGAACGGCGAGTCACCGGCCTCGTCGCTATGGCCGACGATTTCCACCACCACCGCGTCGGCGAAACGCTCCGGGTGGCTGGCCAGAAACAGCAGGCGGCCGCGGGAATTGAGTTCGGACCAGGCGCTGTTCACCAGCGGCCGCTCGACATAGAAGCTGGTCAGCAGGCTGTTACCGGTGAGGTCGTGGCACAGCGAGAGCACGTGGATCTTGTTATGGATCTTCAGCTCACGGGAGTTGTGCACGAAGGTTTCGTTGCGAAAGCTGTAGAACGGCTCGGAATAGCCGGCCGAGGCCACTATGCCGGAGCAGCCGACCAAACGGCCGCTTTGCGTGTCTTCGAGGACGAAGAAGTAGCTCTCCTCGCCATTGAAGCTGACTTCGGCGGCAAACGAGGCCTCCGAAGCAGCGATCTTTTCGCGCAGACGATCGGCATCGTCCGGCAGTGAAGTCACACCAACCGGGCTATCCGCGGCGAGACGCTGCACTTCAGTGAGGTCGGCCATTTGCGCGGGACGCATCACCAGCATGGTGTCACTCCTTTCAAGAAAAGCTCCAAGCCACCCACACGGAGTCGCCTGGAGAAACCGCGATGGCAATCGCGGCACACAGAGAAACGGTCATCCCTGGAGCAAACGCGGCGCATCCGTGCGCCGCGCACCTGTTCAGGCTTGAGTCAGCTTGAGCAGCGCACGTTCGAGACGCGCCAGGCCTTCGTCGATATCGGCATCTTCAACCACCAGGCTGGGGGCGAAGCGCACCACGTCGGGGCTGGCCTGCAGCACCATCACGCCTTCCACCGCAGCGGCATCGAGAATGGTCTTGGCCTTGCCTTTCCAGGCATCGGACAGCACCGCGCCGATCAGCAGGCCGAGGCCGCGTACTTCGCTGAATACGCCGTACTGCTCGCCGAGCTGGTTGAGCTTGGTCTTGAAGCGCTGGTGCTTGGCTTTCACGCCTTCGAGCACCTGCGGGGTGTTGACGGTATCCATCACCGCCTCGGCCACCGCACAGGCCAGCGGGTTGCCGCCGTAGGTGGTGCCGTGGGTGCCGACCGCCAGGTGCTTGGCCAGCGCCTCGGTGGTCAGCATGGCGCCAATTGGGAAGCCACCGCCCAGGCTCTTAGCGCTGGAGAGAATGTCCGGGGTCACGCCGTAATGCTGGTAGGCGAAAAGCGAACCGCTGCGGCCCATGCCGGTCTGCACTTCGTCGAACACCAGCAGCGCATTGTGCTTGTCACACAGCTCGCGGGCGGCTTGCAGGTACGCCAGGTCGGCTGGCAGCACACCGCCCTCGCCCTGGATCGGCTCCAGCACCACGGCGCAGGTCTTGTCCGATACGGCCGCCTTCAGCGCCTCGATATCGTTGTAGGGCACATGGCTGATGCCCTGGATCTTGGGGCCGAAACCATCGGAATACTTCGGCTGGCCACCAACGCTGACGGTAAACAGGGTACGACCGTGGAAGCTGTTGGTGGTGGCGATGATCTCGCACTTGTCCTCGCCGAACTTGTCGAAGGCCACGCGGCGGGCCAGCTTGAACGCGGCCTCGTTGGCTTCGGCGCCGGAGTTGCAGAAGAACACCCGGTCGGCGAAGGTGGCGTCCACCAGCTTCTTGGCCAGGCGCAGGGCCGGCTCGTTGGTGAACACGTTGGAGATGTGCCACAGGTTGTTGGCTTGCTCGGTCAGCGCCGCCACCAGGGCCGGATGACAATGGCCCAGGGCATTCACGGCGATGCCGCCGGCGAAATCGATCAGCTCTCGACCGCTTTGATCCCAGACTCGCGAACCCGCACCGCGCACCGGAACAAAGGCGGCGGGAGCGTAGTTGGGCACCATTACCTGGTCGAAATCGGCGCGTTGCACCGGGTCGTGCTGAACGGACATCTGAGCTCTCCTGACAAGGAACACCTGCGTTGAGTGGCAGGCGATGAGAAGGATTGTAGGGACTGATTCGAGGCTGGCATTGCCGCCATGCGACAACTTCTTATAGCGCCAACCCGTGATTTTCCGGGGCTTTCGCAAATGCGACAGAAAGCATCGGGAAGGCGCAGTTTAAATGCAGCCAGCCCGCTTGGCGCGGATTTATCCGGGGTCAGACGCGGTTTTTAAAGCGTGCCTAGGCGGGCACCGGCAGCACGGTCGGCACCGGCGGACTGCTCAGGCTGAGGAACTCGATCAGCTCGGCCTTCTGCGCCATGGCGTCCTGGTAGCCCAGCTCGATCAGCTCGTTGCAGTAACCCGGCTCGAACAGCAGGTAGCTGAGCACGCCGGCGCCACTGGCGCGGGTCGCCCCTGGGCCACGGAGAAACAGGCGCAGGGTTTTCGGCAGCTCGTGGCGATGCCGGGCGGCTATCACATCCAGCGGCCGACTCGGGGAAATCACCAGCACATCCACCGGTTTGAGCCCCAACCCACGCGGGTGCAGTTCGGCTGGAATCAGGCGACCCATCTGGTTGAGGCGCTCAAGCAGCTCGATATCGCCTTCCAGGCTGTCGATAAAGGTGCTGTTGAGCATATGCCCACTGATCTGCGCCAGGCTCGGCGGCCGGCTGTGCTGGGGGCGCACCACCTCGGTATGACTGCGCTCGGCGGCGGGATTGCCACTGACGCCCACCACCAGCACCCGGCTGGCGCCCAGATGCAGGGCCGGGCTGATGGGCGCCGACTGGCGCACGGCACCATCGCCGAAATATTCGCGGTTGATCTTTACCGGCGGGAAAATCAGCGGAATCGAGGCGCTGGCCAGCAGATGCTCCAGGCCCAAACGGGTCGGCACGCCCACTCGGCGATGACGGAACCAGGGGTCGATAGTGGCGCGGCCCTGGTAGAAGGTCACCGCCTGGCCGGTTTCATAGCCGAAGGCGGTGACCGCCACCGCGCGTAACTGGCGATGCCGCACCGCCGCGGCAATGCCGCTGAAATCCAGCTCGCGCGCCAGCAACTCGGCCAGCGGCGAGCTGTCCAGCAGCGCCACCGGGATATCGCCGCCCAGGCCGAGCAGGCTATGACCGATAAAGCGACTGGCCTGGCGCAGCACCCCAGGCCAATCGCTGCGATACACCTGATGGGTATGAAAGCCCTGCCAGACCGCGGTCAGACGACGCACCGCCTCGGTGAAATGCAGCGCCCCGCAGGCCAGGCCCACCGCATTGATGGCGCCCGCCGAAGTGCCGACTATTACCGGAAACGGATTGTGCGCCGCATTGGGCAAGAGGTCGGCAATGGCCGCCAGCACCCCCACCTGATAGGCCGCCCGCGCGCCGCCACCCGAGAGAATCAGCCCGGTCACCGGCTGGCTAGGAGGGACGAACTGCGGCATAGGCTTATCCAGAGGTTTATTGCCAGTATAGGAGGGCCACCACAGAGAAGGCACGCCGCCCCGCAACGTTCGACTTTAGCCCTTGGCCTTCTTATACAACTTGGCCTCACCCGCGGGGCGGGTCTTGAAGCGCCGGTGCGCCCACAGGTACTGCTCGGGGCAGACGCTGATGGCGCCCTCGATCCACTGGTTGATGCGCAGGCAATCGGCCTCCTCGCTCTCAGTGGGGAAATCGGCCAGTGGCGGATGGATCACCAGGCGGTAGCCCTGGCCATCGGCCAGGCGCTGCTGGGTAAAGGGGATCACCTTGGCCCGGCCCATGCGGGCAAACTTGCTGGTGGCGGTGACGGTGGCCGCCGGCACGCCAAACAGCGGCACGAAGATGCTGCGCTGGGCGCCGTAGTCCTGATCCGGCGCGTACCAGACCACGCCGCCGGCGCGCAGCAGCTTGAGCATGCCGCGCACATCGTCGCGACCTATCACCCCGAGCAGGCGCTGCTCGCGGCCACGGCGCTGCATATAGTCAAACAACGGATTCTTGTGCGGGCGGTACATGCCGTACATGTCCTGGGCCATGCCGAGCAGGCCGCCGCCCATCTCCAGGGTGGTGAAATGCAGCGCCATCAGGATCACGCCCTGGCCTTCGGCCTCGGCCTGGCGCAGATGCTCCAGTCCTTCAATAGTGCCCAGGCGGCGCAGGCGCTCGGCCGGCCACCACCAGGCGATGGCCATTTCGAAGAAGGTGATGCCGGTGGAGGCAAAGTTTTCCTTGAGCAGCGCCTCGCGCTCGGCTGCCGGCATCTGCGGGAAGCACAGCTGCAGATTGCGCGCGGCGATCTTGCGCCGCGAGCTGGCCAGGCGGTACATCAGCGCCCCCAGGCCGCGCCCCAGCCACAGCAAGACCCTATAAGGCAGCTGGGCGATCAGCCAGAGCAGGCCCAGACCCAGCCACAACAGCCAGTAACGCGGATGAAGAAACTCGGCACGAAAAACAGGACGATCCATAAAACAGGTCCAAGGCCCCAATAAAGCGCGGCATTCTATCAGGACTTTACCCCAGCCCTGGGCGCACAACTTGCGAGTGGCCGGCGTTCTCGCTATAAGTCCGGGCTACTTCTATACAGCCGCTATAAGGCCGCATCAGGCATGAGCCAAGCCGATCTTCTCGACCAAGACCCCGTATTCCAGCTCAAGGGCAGCATGCTGGCCATCACCGTGATGGAGCTGGCGCACAACGACCTCGCCCGCCTCGACCAGCAACTGACGGAAAAAGTCGCCCAGGCCCCGGCCTTCTTCAGCAATACCCCGCTGGTGCTGGCCCTGGACAAGCTGCCGGAAGGCGAAGGCGTGCTCGACCTGGCCGAACTGATGGCGGTGTGCCGCAAGCATGGCCTGCGCACCCTGGCGGTGCGTGCCAGCCGCGAAGACGACATCGCCGCCGCCGAAGCCCTGGATCTGCCGGTACTACCGCCCTCCGGCGCCCGCGAGCGGCCCATCGAACTGGCGCCGCCCAAGCCGGCAAAACCGGCCGAACCCGAGTTCAAGCCAAGCAAGATCATCACCAGCCCGGTGCGCGGCGGCCAGCAGGTGTATGCCCAGGGCGGCGACCTGATCGTGCTGGCCCCGGTCAGCGCCGGCGCGGAACTTCTCGCCGATGGCAACATCCATGTTTACGCGCCCATGCGTGGCCGCGCCCTGGCGGGTATCAAGGGCAATCTCAAGGCGCGCATCTTCTGCCAGCAGATGGGCGCGGAACTGCTGTCCATCGCCGGCCAGTACAAGGTCGCCGAAGACCTGCGCCGCGACCCATTATGGGGCGAGGCGGTGCATGTCAGCCTGTCGGGTGACGTGTTGAACATCACCCGCCTTTAACGGATACTGCCGCCACTTTTCAAGGACACAAACAGGGCATCCGCAAGCCTTATAAAGGCCACGGAAACCTGCATTTTTTATATATTTTGGGGTGAATCACCTTGGCCAAGATCCTCGTAGTTACATCCGGCAAGGGTGGCGTCGGTAAAACCACCACCAGCGCCGCCATCGGTACCGGCCTCGCCCTGCGCGGGCACAAGACGGTTATCGTCGACTTCGACGTCGGCCTGCGCAACCTCGACCTGATCATGGGCTGCGAGCGCCGCGTGGTGTACGACTTCGTCAACGTGGTCAACGGCGAAGCGACCCTCTCGCAAGCCCTGATCAAAGACAAGCGCCTGGAAAACCTCTACGTGTTGGCCGCGAGCCAGACCCGTGACAAGGACGCCCTGACCCAGGAAGGCGTCGAGAAAATCATTAATGAGCTGCGCGAAACCTTCGAATACGTGGTCTGCGACTCGCCGGCCGGTATCGAAAAAGGCGCGCACCTGGCCATGTACTTCGCCGATGAGGCGATTGTCGTGACCAACCCGGAAGTCTCCTCGGTACGCGACTCCGACCGCATGCTGGGCCTGCTGGCGAGCAAATCGCGCCGCGCCGAGAAAGGCGAGGAACCAATCAAGGAACACCTGCTGCTGACCCGCTACAACCCGGAGCGCGTGACCAAGGGCGAAATGCTCGGCGTGGAAGACGTCGAGGAAATCCTCGCCATCCGTCTGCTCGGCGTGATCCCGGAGTCGCAAGCCGTACTCAAGGCCTCGAACCAGGGCGTGCCGGTGATCCTCGACGACCAGAGCGACGCGGGCCAGGCCTATAGCGACGCCGTCGACCGCCTGCTCGGCAAGGAAGTAGCCCACCGCTTCCTCGACGTGCAGAAGAAAGGACTCATGCAACGCCTGTTTGGAGCGCGCTAATGAATATTTTCGACTTCTTTCGTGAACGCAAAAAGGAAACCACTGCGTCCATCGCGAAAGAGCGTCTGCAGATCATCGTCGCCCACGAGCGCGGCCAGCGCAGCCAGCCGGACTACCTGCCGGCCCTGCAGCAAGAACTGGTCGAAGTGATCCGCAAGTACGTCAATATCGATTCGGACCAAGTACAGGTCGCTCTGGAAAACCAGGGCAGCTGTTCCATTCTGGAACTCAATATCACTCTGCCCGATCGTTGATCGGCTGAGAGCCCGAGACGGCGGCCATGGCCGCCGTTTCTATTTGTGGAAAGCCCATGCCGCTGTCGAATGTCGAAATCCTCCACCAGGACGCCGCCCTGCTGGTGATCAACAAACCCACCCTGCTGCTCTCGGTGCCCGGCCGCGCCGAGGACAACCGCGATTGCCTGGTCACCCGCCTGCAGGAAAACGGCTACCCGGAAGCGCGCATCGTCCATCGCCTGGACTGGGAAACCTCCGGCATTATCGTCCTGGCCCGCGACGCCGACAGCCACCGCGAGCTGTCACGCCAGTTCCACGACCGCGAGACCGAGAAGGCCTACACCGCCCTGTGCTGGGGCCAGCTCGAGGCGGACAGCGGCAGCATCGACCTGCCGCTGCGCTACGACCCACCCACCAAGCCGCGCCATGTGGTCGACCATGAACTGGGCAAGCACGCCCTGACCCACTGGCGGGTGCTGGAACGCAGCAAAGATTACTGCCGGGTCGAACTGACCCCCATCACCGGCCGCTCGCACCAACTGCGCGTGCATATGCTATCGATCGGCCATCCGCTGCTCGGCGACGGCCTGTATGCCCATGAGCAAGCCCTGGCCGCCTACCCGCGCCTGTGCCTGCACGCCAGCATGCTAAACCTGACCCACCCACAAACGAGCGAGCGGATGCGCTTCGAGTGCCCGGCACCGTTCTGAAAGAAACAATGGCTGTGTAGGGTGCGCCGTGCGCACCGCTATAAAGATGGTGCGCACGGCGCACCCTACCCCCTAACCCTGTTTGCGCGGCCAGAGCAGGCTAAAGCAGGCGCCGCCCAGGCTTTCGCTGCGGCTGATCTGCGCGCGGCCGCCGTGCCAGTAGATGATCCGCCGCACGATGGAGAGGCCCAGGCCGTGGCCACCGGAGTCGCGGGTGCGGCTGTCGTCCAGGCGCAGGAAGGGAGTGAAGATGCGCTCCCAGGCCTCTTCCGGTACGCCCGGGCCGTCATCCTCGATATCCAGGCGGCAGCGCTGCTGGCCGATCTGATAGCTGACCCGCACCCGTGACTCGGCGTGGCGCATGGCGTTGCTCACCAGGTTCTGCAGGGCGCGGTGCAGGTAGCGCAGTTCGGCCTCCACGCAGGCGCCGCTGCCATCCGGGG
>DASUOY010000217.1:0-6230 GCA_036276395.1 Pseudomonas sp. | reverse complement strand
TCGAGTCCCCTAGGGGACGCCATTTTTAGTACCAAGCTGTATTGCGGGAATAGCTCAGTTGGTAGAGCACGACCTTGCCAAGGTCGGGGTCGCGAGTTCGAGTCTCGTTTCCCGCTCCAAATAATCAAAAACGCCGCTCATTGAGCGGCGTTTTTGTATCTGCAGTTTTTAATACCCATAAAAAAGCCCGCCGGTGATGCCATGCGGGCTTTTTGCTGTGCTGCTCGGGTGTTAGTGCTTGCTGCCCTGGGCGGGCATGGCCAGCAACTGTTTTTCCTGGTTCCAGTCGAAAGGCTCGTCGTTTTCCTCGGCCTGGAAGCGGCGTTCCTCGAGCAGCTGATACATCTCGATTTCTTCATCCGGCATAAAGTGCAGGCAGTCGCCGCCGAAGAACCACAGCAGGTCGCGGGGAACCAGGTGGGCGATCTGCGGGTAGCGCTGGAAGATCTGGCTGATCAGGTCCTGGCCCAGATAGAGGCTGGCATCCGGGTCGCTCGGCAGGTCGCTGAGCAGTTCGTCGTAGCGCTCGATAAACATGGCGTGGCTGTCATCGAGAATCTGCTCGGCTTCACCCAGGGCCACCAGGATGGTGCGCAAGTGGTTGAGCAGGGCAAGGTGGTGGTCGATGTGTGCATTGGCCATGGGGCAATCCTGTAGATAAAACGGGCGCGCAAGTATAAGGGCATGCGTCTTGGCTGTCCCGGCTCGAGACGAAAGGGCAGCAGATCCGGGCCGCTATCGATGGGTTCGATAAGCACCATCGAGGCAGCGGGGTTTTTTCTTTTGCTGGCGCTGTTAGGCTGCGCAGCTGTTAGTAGTGGGCCGGTGCGTGTGTGGTCGGGGCTGCGGTGCCCGGCATCCAGGCGCTAGACTTGAACGGCCACAAGCGTGCGCCGCAGCGCGGCTTTCTGCGATTCCCTCTTTTTTATTGATCAGGTGCGTGCATTTTTATGAGTACCGCTCTGTCCATTCGGCAGTTGAGCAAAACCTACGGCAATGGTTTCCAGGCCTTGCACGGCATCGATCTGGATGTGGCCGAGGGCGACTTCTTTGCCTTGCTCGGCCCTAACGGTGCCGGCAAGTCCACCACCATCGGCATTCTTTCCACCCTGGTGACCAAGACCAGCGGCACGGTGAATGTGTTCGGCCATGACCTGGACAAGCAGCCCTCGGCGCTCAAGCGCTGCCTGGGCGTGGTGCCCCAGGAGTTCAACTTCAACCAGTTCGAGAAGGCCTTCGACATAGTGGTGACCCAGGCCGGTTACTACGGTATCCCCGCAAAAATCGCCAAGGAGCGCGCCGAGCAGTACCTCAACCAGCTCGGTCTGTGGGGCAAGCACAATGTGCCGTCGCGGGAGCTGTCCGGTGGCATGAAGCGCCGCCTGATGATCGCCCGCGCCCTGGTGCACCAGCCGCGTTTGCTGATCCTCGATGAGCCCACCGCAGGGGTGGACATCGAACTGCGCCGCTCGATGTGGAGCTTTCTCAGCGAGCTGAACCAGCAGGGCATCACCATCATCCTCACCACCCATTACCTGGAGGAGGCCGAGCAGCTGTGCCGCAATATCGGCATCATCGACCACGGGCGGATTGTCGAGAACACCAGCATGAAGGAGCTGCTGAAGAAGCTGCATGTGGAAACCTTCCTGCTCGACTTGAAGGAGGCACAACTGGTGCCGCCGCAGCTGTTCGGTTACCCGGCGCAACTGGTCGACCAGCACACCCTGGAGGTGCAGGTGGAAAAGAGTCAGGGCATCACCGAGCTGTTCCGCCAGCTGGCCCAGCAGAAGATCGAGGTACTCAGCCTGCGTAACAAGACCAACCGCCTGGAGGAGCTGTTTGTTTCCCTGGTGGAAAAAAACCTGGCCAAGGAGGCGCTATGAGCACGGCTTATTTGAACTCCGAGTTTGCCGCCAATATGGTGGCGCTGCGCACCATAGTTCACCGCGAGATTCGCCGCTTTACCCGCATCTGGCCGCAAACCCTGCTGCCGCCGGCCATCACCATGGTGCTGTACTTCGTGATCTTCGGCCGGCTGATCGGTACGCAGATCGGCGATATGGGCGGCTTCACCTATATGGAATACATAGTGCCGGGGCTGATCATGATGTCGGTGATCACCAACTCCTACGGCAATGTGGTGTCGAGTTTCTTCGGCAGCAAGTTCCAGCGCTCGGTCGAGGAGCTGATGGTGTCGCCGGTGTCGCCGCATATCATCCTTACCGGCTATGTGATCGGCGGCGTGCTGCGCGGCCTGGCGGTGGGTTTTATCGTCACCCTGCTGTCGCTGTTCTTCACCCATCTGCAGGTGCATCACCTGGGCGTCACTGTGCTGGTGGTGCTGTTGACCGCGACCATCTTCTCCTTGGGCGGTTTTATCAACGCGGTGTATGCGCGCAACTTCGACGATATCTCGATTATCCCGACCTTTGTGCTGACGCCGCTGACCTACCTGGGCGGGGTGTTCTATTCGATCAGCCTGCTGCCGCAGTTCTGGCAAACGGTGTCGCTGGCCAACCCGGTGCTGCATATGGTCAACGCCTTCCGCTACGGCATTCTCGGCGTCTCGGATATCCGTATCGGCGTGGCCATAGGTTTTATGCTGCTGGCCACCGCGGCGCTGTATGGCGTGTGTATCCGTCTGCTGGTCAGCGGCCGGGGCATGCGCTCCTAATATCGGGAAACATTTTTAACGGCTGAGCAGCGCGGCCTGGCCGTTAGACTCAGCCTCTACAAGAAATAGGGGTTGTATATGTTTTCCCGTCCGCAGGCTTTGCTTCGTACCGCACTCTGGCTGCTTGCCGCCGGCGCCTCCCAGGCCCTGGCCAATCAGGGCCCGCTGGTCGAAGTGGTGGCGGTGGGCAAGACCCTGGTGCGTGATGAACTGATTACCTTCGGTTCGCTGCGCTCGGATGAGTCGGTGATGATTCGCCCGGAAATCGCCGGGCGCCTGGCCAAGCTGCATTTTCACGAGGGCCAGCGGGTGGCTGCCGGGGCCTTGCTGGTCAGCCTGGACGATGCCATCGCCCGCGCCGAACTGGCTCAGGCCCAGGCCAATCTCAACCTGGCGGAAAAGAAATTTTCCCGGGCGCAGTTGCTGTTCAAGCGTGGCGCCAGCAATGCCCAGGCCCTGGATGACGCCAGCGCCCTGCAGCAGGTCGCCCGTGCCAGCCTGGCCCTGTCCCAGGCGCGCCTGGACAAGACCCAGATAGTCGCGCCCTATGACGGCGTGTTGGGCTTGCGCCAGGTCAGCCCCGGCGATTACCTCAGCGAAGGCCAGGACATGGTCAACCTGGAAGTGCTCGACCCGCTCAAGGTGGAGTTCCGCATCCCGCAGAAGGCGATCAGCCAGGTGCGCCTGGGGCAGCCGATCGAGATCAGCCTGGATAGCTATCCGGGTGAGCGGTTTTCCGGCGCGATCTTCGCCATCAATCCGCGTCTGGACGAAGTGGGGCGCAGCCAGGCGATTCGCGCCCAGGTTGGCAATGGCGATGGCCGCTTGCGCCCGGGGCAGTTCGTCAAGGTGGCGGTGATCCTCGCCGAGCGTCCCGACGCGCTGGTGATTCCGGAGGAGGCGGTGATGCCGGTTGGCGCGCAGACCCTGGTCAATCTGGTGGTAAACGGCCAGGTCGAGTTGCGTGAAGTCAAACTGGGCAAGCGTCTGGAGGGCCGGGTCGAGGTGCGCGAGGGCCTGAACGGCGATGAAACCCTGATCAGCGCCGGCTGGCAGAAGGTGCGTGCGGGCATGGCGGTGCGCACCAAGGTGGTGGAGCGCAGGCCATGACCCTGTCGGATATCTGCATCCGCCGGCCGGTGTTCGCCACCGTGCTGTCGCTGATCGTGGTGCTGCTCGGGCTGATGGCCTACGACCGCCTGGCCGTGCGCGAGTACCCGAATATCGATGTGCCGATCGTCACGGTCAACGTCACCTATCCCGGCGCCAGCCCGGAGATCATGGAATCCCAGGTCGCCCAGCCGATCGAGGATGTGCTGTCGGGCATCGAGGGCCTGGACTTCGTCAGCTCCATCAGCCGCGCGGAAAATACCCAGATCACCGCTCAGTTCAAACTCGGCGCCAATGCCGATGAAGCGGCCAACGACGTGCGCGACCGCCTCGGCCGGGTGCGCGGCCTGCTCCCGGAGGAAATCACCGAGCCGATCGTGCAGAAGGTCGAGGCCGACGCCCAGCCGGTGATCTGGATCGCCTTCTACAGCGAGCGCTACAGCGCCATGGAGATCACCGATGTGCTGGAGCGGGTGATCAAGGACCGCTTGCAGACCATCCCCGGGGTCTCCGAGGTGCAGATTCGCGGTGGCCGGACCTTTGCCATGCGCATCTGGCTGGACCCGGAAAAACTCGCCGCGCACAACCTCACCGTACAGGACGTGGAAGACGCCCTGCGCCGGCAGAACGTCGAGATTCCGGCCGGGCGTATCGAGTCGCAACAGCGCGAATTCACCGTGCTGTCGGAAACCGACCTGACCACCGCCGAGCAGTTCAATCAGCTGATCCTCGATGATTCGCGCGGCTACCTGCTGCGCCTGGCGGATGTTGGCCACGCCGAAATCGGCGCGGCGGACGAGCGCAGCATCGTCCGCTACAAGGGCTTGCCGGCGGTCTCCATGGGCATCATCAAGCAGGCCACCGCCAACCCGCTGGATATCTCCGACGGCCTGGCCGCCGCCATGCCCGATATCCGCGCCTTGCTGCCCGAGGGTATGCAGATGGCGGTGGCCAACGACAACTCGCTGTTTATCCGCGCCTCGATCGACAACGTGTTTATCACCATCTGGGAAGCGGTGGCGCTGGTCATCCTGATCATCTTTATCTTCCTGCGTTCGCTGCGCGCCACCCTTATTCCGCTGGTGACCATTCCGGTGTCGCTGATCGGCGCCTTTGCCCTGATGAGCCTGATGGGCTTCACCATCAATACCCTGACGCTACTGGCCATGGTGCTGGCCATCGGCCTGGTGGTGGACGATGCCATCGTCATGCTGGAGAACATCCACCGGCATATCGAGGAGGGCATGCAGCCGCTGCAGGCGGCGCTCAAGGGCAGCCGCGAGATCGCCTTCGCGGTGATGGCCATGACCCTGACCCTGGCCGCGGTGTTCGCCCCCATCGGCTTTATGCAGGGCACCACCGGCAAGCTGTTTACCGAGTTCGCCTGGACCCTGGCCGGCGCCGTGCTGGTGTCCGGCTTCGTCGCCCTGACCCTGACGCCGATGATGTGCGCGCTGCTGCTCAAGCCGCACCAGGCGGGCGCGCGACATAACCGCCTGTACAACCTGATCGAGGATTTTCTTGATGGCTTGACCCTGGGCTACCAGCGCCTGCTGGGCAAGGCCTTGCGCGCCTGGCCGCTGGTGCTCGGGCTGCTGCTGTTGTGCGTGCTGGCCTGCGCGCTGCTGTTCGCCGGGCTCAAGTCCGAGCTGGCGCCGACCGAGGACACCGGCACCATTATCGGCGTGTTCAATGGCCCGGATGGCGCCACCATCGGCTACACCGGGCGCTACGCCGAGGAGATCGAAGCGGCCTACGCCAGCATCGCGGAAACCAACCGTTATATGGTGATCGCCGGTTTTCCCACCGTCGCCCAGGGCATCTCCTTTATGAAACTGGCGGACTGGGGCGAGCGTTCACGCAGCCAGTTCGAGATCCGCGACGAGCTGCTGCCCAAGCTGCAGGACATCGCCGGGGTGCGTGCCTTTCCGGTCAACCGGCCGCCGCTGGGGCAGAGCGCGCGCAACCAGCCGGTGAATTTCGTGATCCGCTCGTCCATGGAATACGCAGAGCTGCAGGGCTATGTGGATAAGCTGCTCAATCAGCTGCGCGACTATCCGGGCCTGGAAAGCCTGGACAGCGACCTCAAGCTCAACGCCCCGCAGCTAAAAGTGGCGGTCAATCGCGAGCAGGCGGTGGCGGTGGGCAGCGATGTGGCCACCATCGGCCGCAGCCTGGAAAGCCTGTTCGGCAGCCGCCAGGTGACCCGCTTCAAGCAGAATGGCGAGCAGTACGATGTGCTGGTGCAGTTGCAGGGGGTGGACCGCAGCAACCCGCAGGACCTCGATCGCGTCTATGTGCGTGGCCGCGATGACAGCATGGTGCAGCTGTCCAACCTGATCGAGGTGCGCGAAACCGTGGCGCCGCGCGAGCTCAACCACTTCAACCAGCTGCGCGCGGTGACGGTGAGCGCCAACGTCGGGAGCGGCTATACCCTGGGCGAGGT
>DASUOY010000216.1:0-2253 GCA_036276395.1 Pseudomonas sp. | reverse complement strand
GATGGCGTAAGGCGCGGCCTCGAAAGGGGCCGCGAAACGGTTGATGCCGATCAGGCTGTCGGACAGCACGAACAGCCCTGCGCCAGCGGCTGCCAGCCAGGTCGAGCGCTGGTTAAGTTGGGGTTGGCCAAGGCGCGCCAGAGCACGCCAGAGCATCGCGCTGATCGCCAGTGCGTAGCAGGCCACAGGTAGCAGCAAGGCGCCGAGGCCATTGCTGGCCAGGAGGGTAAAGATGCTGGCACCGATGCTCAGCGCCAGCATCAGGGCTAGCCAGGCCGGCTGGCGACAGTCGCTGCAATAGGCGCGCAGATAGGCCAGGTGGGCCAGCAGAAAAGCCCCCAGGCCGAAGACGAACAGGTCCGCCGGCCAGTCCAGCAGGATATCGCCGGCCAGGGAGCAGAGCAGGCCGAGCCCGATCCAGCGTCTGTAGGTGCCAGCAGGCGCCTGCTGCAGCCAGAGCAGCAGGACGATGACCGGGATGCCCTTGCTTAGCAGCGCCAACTCGGCCAGGTCGTAGGTCCGCGCATAGAGAAATACCGCCACAGCAGTTAAACCCGGCAACCAATAGCGCATGGCGCTGCTCCGCAATCAATCAGGGGGCGCACTGTGTAGGATTAAAAGCGGGGCAGCAAAACCCAGGATGTCAGTCTGGCCAGCATATTGCGCCGTCTCACCTGACCCTGATGGCGCATTCGAAGCGTTGCGCCGGCACCACCCCGACTTCCCAGGGGCGTTCGTAGGTCAGCAGTAGTCGGCCTTCGCCGGGCTGCTTGGCCTGGAAGCGCCAGGTCGAGCGCCCGGCACTGCCGACCAGGCCAGCATCTTCCGGGTTGCTGTAAACCTCGGGGCCCAGGCTCTGCAGCACGTTGGCCGCGGCGTCGCGGATCAGCCAGCGAAAGCCCGTGGTGGGGTTGCTCGGCATGTTCAGAATCAACTGCTGGCCGCTATCCAGGGTCAGCGGGCATTTACCCTGTTGGTCCTGTTGCAGGTTGACGCTGCTGGGTTTCTGCGCGCAGGCGCTCAACAAAATCAGGCCGAGAAGCAGCGGCGCACGCAGGGCTGTCATGGTCAACTCCAGTCAGGGATCAATGCCTGCCAGCATAGCCGCTTTGCTGCTGGGGCTGTCAGCTCAGCCTGTGCTCTTTGTGCGGGCCCTTGATGAGCGCCGACTACACTGGCTGGAGTGGCAATGGCCTGCGCCTTGAGGAGAGCACCATGGCTGTGCGTTTACTGCTGTTCGCCGCCTTGCTCCTGGGGCAGGCCCAGTTGCTGGCGGGCGAGCCAGTCGCCGAGCAGGACCTGTTGTGGCTGGCGAGCGATTTCAAGCCCTTTATGATTCTGGATGGCCCCCAGGCCGGTGAGGGCTATCTGGATAAGGCCCAGGGGGTGTTCCAGCAGCTGCTGCCGGGCTACCGGCACCGGTCGGTGCAGGGCAACGCCAGCCGCCGTGAACAGATCATGCAGGCGGGTCTGCGCGGAAATCGGCAGATCTGCTCGGTAACGCTGTTTCGCACCCCCAGGCGTGAAGGCTTTGCGCTGTTCAGCCGGCCCTATCTGTATGTTCTGCCCAGCGGCCTTATTACCTTGTCGGATCTGGCGGCGCGGTTTGCGCCCTATCGCGATGCCAAGGGTGATCTGCAACTGACGCAGATTCTGGCGAGCCGGCAGTTTCGCCTGGGGGTGACGCCCAAGCGCATCTATGGCGGGGTTATCGATAAGCTCCTGGAACCATTTGCCGCGCCCGGCGTGGAGCCAACTGTGATCTGGCGCGCCGGCGAGGACAACAGCGAAGGGCTGTACAGCATGCTGCAACATGGGCGTATCGATTACACCCCGGGCTTTGCGGTGGAGGAGCAGTATTTGTACCGGCAGCGAGCCGGCCAGGCCGCCACGGTGTTTCTACCGCTGGCGGGCAACACCGAGCTGCTGGAGGCCCGTTTCAGCTGCGCGCGCACGCCCTGGGGGGAGCGTATTGTTGCCCAGGTCGATGGCTTGCTCGCCGATCCGGCATCGCGCGCCCAGTTTCAGCAGTTCTATGAGCAGTGGCTAAGTCCGCAAAGCTTGCAGCTGTATCGCGGCAAGCTGGCGCTCAAACAGCAGCCTTGACGCTTATCGCCTTCTGCGGCCCAAGCAGCTGGCTACATGGGCCGCAGAAGCGTTGGTGGGGCTGCCCGGTTCAGTGCAGCAGTAAGGAGGTGTCATGCGCCTGCGTGTGGTATTGACAGTTATGTGCTTGCTAGGGGCTTCCCATAT
>DASUOY010000215.1:0-6907 GCA_036276395.1 Pseudomonas sp. | reverse complement strand
CACCGGGCTGTCCATGGGCGAGCACTGCGAGCTGATGGCGCAGCGCTGGGCCATCCCCCGCGACGAGCAGGACCAGTTGGCCGTGGCCAGCCACCAGAAGCTCGCCGCCGCCTACGCCGAGGGCTGGCACGACGACCTGCTGACGCCGTTCCGTGGCTTGAGCCGTGACCAGAACCTGCGCGCCGATATCAGCCTGGAAAAACTCGCCACCCTCAAGCCCTGCTTCGAGCGCAGCCCGCGCGGCACCCTGACCGCCGCCAACTCGACGCCGCTGACCGATGGCGCCTCCCTGGTGCTGCTGGCCAGCGAAGACTGGGCCAAGGCCCGCGGCCTGCCGATTCTGGCCTACTGGAAGGACGGCGAGGCGGCGGCGGTGGATTTTGTCGGCGTGGGCAAGGAAGGCCTGCTGATGGCCCCGGCCTATGCGGTGCCGCGCCTGCTGGCGCGCAACAAGCTGAGCCTGCAGGACTTTGACTACTACGAAATCCACGAAGCCTTCGCCGCCCAGGTGCTGTGCACCCTCAAGGCCTGGGAAGACGCCGACTACTGCCGCGAGCGCCTGGGCCTGGCGGCGCCGCTGGGGGCCATCGAGCGCAGCAAGATGAACGTTAAGGGCAGCTCCCTGGCCGCCGGCCACCCCTTCGCCGCCACCGGCGGGCGCATAGTCGCCAACCTGGCCAAGCTGCTTTCGGTGGCCCAGGAAGGCCGCGGGCTGATCTCGATCTGCGCCGCCGGCGGCCAGGGTGTGACCGCGATCCTGGAAAAGTAATCCAACAGGTGCCTCTGCAGTTCTGCGCAGCGGCAATGATGTACGCAACTCCGTGATTTGGAGCGGCCCGCGATAGCGGTGCCGCTCTTTTTTTATGGCCTGCCATCCCTGGCGCCACCCTGCGGGCCGTCGCTACGCGACGTTAAAAAGTGCTCCCGGCACTTTTTTACCCGTTGCGCCTGTCAGGCCGCTGCTTGAGGGGCCTGCGGCCTGCTGTTGTAGGGTGCGCCGCGCGCACCAAGAGCAGCAGGTAGGCGCTGGTGCGCACGGCGCAGCCTACTCGATTCTGCCGGCGATTCAGGCTGCGCGGGCCTGTGCACCGGCGAAGACTTGTTGCCACAGCAGGGTTTGCCCGGCGCTATCGCCGGCGCCGGGTATCGTCCGTTCGCTGGCGATGATCGCCACCCAGGCCAGGGCGGTGCTGTAGAGCAGGTTGCAGGCCAGTTCGCCATCGGGGTCACGGAGGAAGTGGTGCTGGCTGGCCAGCCCACGAACTTGGCTGGCCAGCTCCACGCGCCAGGCCAGCCAACCATCCCACAACTGACGATGCTGGGCGCTGCTCAGGGCATAGGGGCCGAGCCCGTTCGGCTGGACGCTGCTGCAGCCCAGCTGCCAGCAGCGCAACAGCAGCTCGGCCATGCCGGCGGGCTGTTCGCCCAGTTCGGCCAGCAACGGGCGGATCAGATTTTCCAGCATAAAGTGTGCGGTATAGGGCATGACGGCACCCTCTGTGGGACTTACCTGGGTTATCGGCTGGATCAGGCCGCGGTGCAGTACCGCTGAGCGCCTAATTAGTCCCGTGTGGCGGGTCGGCACGCTCTCGTTGTAGCAGCGCGGTCTTGCGCTCCAGGCCCCAGCGGTAACCGCTCAGGCCGCCATCGCTGGCGATCACCCTATGGCAGGGCACCAGCAGGCCCAGTGGGTTGCTGGCGCAGGCCCGGGCCACAGCGCGGGGGTGGCTGCCGAGCTGGCTGGCCAGTTCGGCGTAGCTGCGCGTCTGCCCCGCTGGGATCTGCTGCAGGGCGCGCCAGACCTGTTGCTGAAACGCCGTGCCGCGAATATCCAGGGGCAACTGGGCGGCGCGCTGCGGTTCTTCCAGTTGGTCGATTACCTGGCGCAGCCAATCGCCCAGGCCCGCCTCATCCGCGTGCAGCTCGGCGGCGGCAAAGCGTTGCTGCAACTCGCTCAGTAGCGCCGCCGGGTCGTCGCCAAACAACAGCGCGCATATGCCCTTGGTGCTGCTGGCCAGCAGCAAGTGGCCGAGCGGGCAGGGTGCGATGCCGTAACGCAGCCGCTCCCCCGCGCCCTGCTTGCGCCGTTGCCCCGGGCTTAGCGCGGACGCCCCTTGATAGAGCGCGCGGGTGCTGGAGTAACCGGCGCTCAGCGCGGCATCCAGCACGCTGTCTGCCGCGGCTAAGCGCTGCTCCAGCCGCGCCTGCCGCTGCGCCGCGGCCCAGGTCTTGGGCGTCAGCCCGGTGCGGGCCTTGAAGGCGCGCGCCAGGTGCGAGGCGGACAGGCCGATACGCGCCGCCAGTTGCGCCAGGGTCATGCGCTGCTCAGTGGTTGCCAGCAGCTGGCAGGCGGCGGCCACCAGTTGGTCGAGCTGCTCGGCCGGGCTCTGGCCTTGGGGCCAGCAGCGGCGGCAGGGGCGAAAACCGGCCTGTTCGGCCGCCGCCGGGGTGGCATGAAAGCTGACGTTCTCGCGCTGCGGCCGCCGCGCCGGGCAACTGGGCCGGCAATAGATGCCGGTGCTGCGCACGGCAAACACAAAGCGTCCATCTAGCAGCGCATCGCGGTTGCATACGGCTTGCCAGCAAAGGTCGGCATCGAGCATGGCGCGGTTCTCCAGCGGGTCTGCGCTGATTGTCGGCCGCCGGCGCCGCGCTGCCAATCCACATCTGACTTTCAAAGTGGCGGGGCAAGTTGCCCGTGGCACCGGCAAAGCTGGCCTAGACTCTGCGTTGAATATATCGGCGGGTGAGCAGGGAGATGCCAATGACCAGGCTGGGTCTGTGGGGGCTGTTGTTGGCGGCTTGCTCGTGTATGGCTGCCCAGCCGGCGCCACCCGTGCGCCTCGATACCAGCTTCGAGGAACCCTATCAGGTACTGAGCGATGGCCAGCTCGGCGGCCAGTCGGTCAAGGTGGTCGAGTGCGTGTTCACGCGTATGCAGCAGCCTTACCAGATTCAGCTGACTTCGTTGCAGCGCGCCAGAAACAACGTCAGCCGGCAGCTTGCCGATGGTTTTTTCAGCTCCGCGCCGAACAGCCTGGTGGACGGCTACGCCGTGCTTTCGGCGCCGCTGTTGATCGAGAAATGGTACTGGTATGCACAGGACCCGCACCTGCTGACCCTGCCCAGCTGGGACAAGCAATTGCGCATCGGCAGCGTGCTGGGCAGCAACAGCCTGAGCTGGCTGGAAGCCAAGGGCATCGCGGTCGAGCAGAAGGTGCCGCGCCTCGAGCAGTTGGTGGAGATGCTGCGGCACGGGCGCATCAATATGCTGCTGGCGGACAGCGCCGCCATGCACGGCACCCTGGCCCAGGTGCCGAACCAGCAGCCGTTGCACCAGCGCTTTCTGCGCTATTCGCCGCTCGGGGTGTACTTCTCGCGGGCCTTTCTCGATGCCCATCCGGACTTTCTCAAGGCCTTCAACCGCCAGCTGGAAGACTGCGCACCAGACGGCAGCGAGCTCAGCCAGGTCGAGCAGGCGTACCTCGAGCAGTTGGCTGAGCAGCACGTGGCACGCTGGGGCCACCACCCCGAGCTGCTGGCGGCCCTGCGCCAGACCGAACAACTCGACAATAGCCAGGAGCGCATCCAGGAGCTGGATCGGCAATGGCGGCGCGAGCGCCTTCTGGATGAGAAACCGCTGATCCGGCGCCTGCTCAAACGCCAGCCCTCGCAGCAACTGGCCGCTATCGCGCGGCAGTACGCGCCGCTGTTCAATGAGATCTTCCTGAGTGACAGCAGCGGCCAGCTGGTCGCCCTGAGCGAGACCACCAGCGATTACTGGCAGGCCGATGAGCCGCACTTCCAGCGTGCGGCACGCTTGCCGCCCGGGGCGGTGTATATCGGTGCTATCGAGTACGACGGCTCGACCCAGAACTTCCAGAGCAAAGCCAGCGCGCCTATTCACGACCCGGGCACGGGCAAGCTGCTTGGGGTACTCAGCCTGGGCCTTAATCTCGAAGCGGCGTTCGGCGACCAGCAGCCCTACTAGCGGTTTGTGCGGCAGCCTCTAAGCTGCATCGCATCTGCCACCCACAAGGATGTCGATATGTTGCGTCTGTGTTGCCTGCTGCTGTGCTGCCTGTTGCCCCAGCTCGCCTGCGCTGCCCTGCAGTTGAGCGAGGAGGAGCGCGCCTGGGTGGCGGCGCACGGCGTGGTGCGGGTTGGCGTCGAGCGCGGCGGCTGGGCGCCTTTCGATGTGCTGGACAAGGACGGCAGTCATCGCGGCCTCAGCGGCGACTACCTGCAGCTGCTCGGCCAGCGCCTGGGCCTGCGTTTCGAACCTGTGCTGCTGGATGACTGGGAGGCGGCGCAGCAGGCCTTGCGCAGCGGCCAGGTGGACCTGCTGCCCTCGGTGGCCAAGACCGCCGAGCGCGAGGCTTTTATGGCCTTCAGCGCGCCCTACCTGACCAGCAGCAGCCTGATCTTCACCCGCGGCGATCTGCCGGTGCAGCGCCTTGGCGACCTGGCCGGGCGGCTGGTGGCCATCGAGCGCGGCTATGTGCTGCAGCAGGCCCTGCGCGAGCAGGTCGAGGGCGTGCAATTGCTCGAAGTGGGCGACACCGAGGCGGCCCTGCGCGCGGTGTCATCCGGGCGCGCCGAGGCCTATGTCGGCGACATGATCGTCGCCAGTTACCTGATCCGCGAGCTGAACCTGACCAACCTGGAGCTGCGCGGCGAGACGGGCTTGTCCGCCAGCGAGTTCCGCTTCGCCGTGCGCCGCGATTGGCCGCAACTGGTCGGCCTGCTCGACCGCGCCCTGGAGCAGGTGACGCACGCCGAGCGCGAGGCGATCAAGGAGCGCTGGCTGCCGCCGCTCAGCGTATTCAACTGGCGCCGCTTGCTGGCGGTGGGCTGGCCCTACCTGCTCGGTCTGCTGGCGCTGGTGAGCTTCGTGCTGGTGTGGAACCGCCGCCTGACGGTGCAGATCGCCGAGCGCCAGCGCGCCGAGGCCGAGGCCAGCCGCCAGCGCAGCACGCTGCTGGCGCTGATCAACGCGATTCCCGACCCGATCTGGTTCAAGGACACCGAGGGCCGCTATGTCGGCATCAACCAGGCCTGCGCCGAGCTGTTCGGCAAGACCCAGGCCGAGGTCGAGGGCCGCCGCGATGCCGACCTGCTTGACCCGGCCTGGGCGGAGCTGCGCGTCGAGCACGACCTGACCGCGCTGAACTGGACCGGGCCCTATAACAGTGAGGGCTGGGCGCTCTACCCGGATGGCCGGCGGGTGGTGTTCGATACCCTGCGCACCTCCTTCGCCGACGAGCAGGGGCGCCTGCTCGGCCTGGTCGGGGTGAGCCGCGACATCACCCTGCGCAAACAGGCCGAGGCCGAGCTGGCCAAGGCCAAGGAGCTGGCCGAGGAAGTGGCGCGGCTGAAGTCCGACTTCCTGGCCAATATGAGCCACGAGATCCGCACGCCGATGAACGCCATCATCGGCATGTCGCACCTGGCCCTGAAGACCGACCTCAACCCGCGCCAGCGCGACTACCTGGGCAAGATCCAGCAGGCCGGCCAGCACCTGCTGGGGATCATCAACGACATCCTCGACTTCTCCAAGATCGAGGCCGGCAAGCTCTCCATCGAGCACATCGACTTCGACCTGCAGCAGGTGCTGGAAAACCTCGCCAACCTGATCGGCGACAAGGTGGCGGGCAAGGGCCTGGAGCTGGTGTTCAACCTCGACCCGAGCCTGCCGCAGCAACTGGTCGGCGACCCGCTGCGGCTCGGGCAGATCCTGATCAACTACGCCAACAACGCGGTCAAGTTCACCGAGCAGGGCGAGGTGGAGGTGATCATCCGCGCCGAGCAGCGTGATGATCGGCAGGTGCTGGTGTTTCTCGGCGTGCGCGATACCGGCATCGGCCTGACGGCGGAGCAGATGGGCCGGCTGTTCGAGTCGTTCCAGCAGGCCGACAGCTCGACCACGCGCAAGTACGGCGGCACCGGCCTCGGTCTGGCCATTTGCAAGAGCCTGGCCGAGGCCATGGGCGGCAGCGTCGGGGTGGACAGCGAAGCCGGGCGCGGCAGCCTGTTCTGGTGCCGCATTCCCCTGGGCATCGCCCGCCAGCAACTGGCCCGCCAACTGCCCGAGGCCGATCTGCGCGGCCGTCGCCTGCTGGTGGTGGACGACAACGACAGCGCCCGCCAGGTGCTGCAGGGCATGCTGGAGGGCATGGGCTTTCACGTCGTCGCGGTGGACAGCGGCAAGGCCGCCCTGCAACAGGTGCAGCAGGCGGCGCAGCGCCAGGAGCCGATCGAGCTGCTGCTGATCGACTGGCAGATGCCCGGCATGGATGGCATCGAAACCGCGCGCCGCGTGCGCGAACTGAATCTGCAGCCGGCTCCGCATCTGCTGATGGTCACCGCCCATTGCCGCGAGGAGCTGTTGCAGGGCGCGCAGCGGGTCGGGGTGGCGGATGTGCTGCTCAAGCCGCTGAACCCTTCGCTGTTGTTCGATGCGCTGCTGCGCAGCCTCGCGGGCGCCGGGCCAGTGGCCGATTTCGCGGCGCGGGCGCCGGGCCAGGAGGTGCCGGATTTCACCGGGCAGCGCGTGCTGCTGGTGGAGGACAACGAGCTGAACCGCGAAGTGGCCTGCGGCCTGCTGGAGGAAACCGGCCTTGAGATCGACCAGGCCGAGCACGGCGGCATCGCCCTTGAACGGCTTAACGCCAGCCCCGATGGCCATTACGCCCTGGTGCTGATGGACATGCAGATGCCAGTGCTGGACGGCATCGCCACCACCGAGGCGATTCGCCGCGAGGCGCGCTTCGCCACGCTGCCGATCCTCGCCATGACCGCCAACGCCATGCCGGCCGACCGCGAGCGCTGCCTGGCGGCGGGCATGAATGACCACCTGGGCAAGCCCATCGAACCCGACGAATTGTGGGCGACCCTGCAGCGCTGG
>DASUOY010000214.1:0-4766 GCA_036276395.1 Pseudomonas sp. | reverse complement strand
CCGATCCGCGCGGCTGGTCTGCGCCTGGGCGTCGACCCGCTGGGCGGCGCCGGCGTGCATTACTGGGCGCGCATCGCCGAGCAGTACGGCCTCAATCTGGATGTGGTGAGCGAGATTATCGATCCGCAGTTCGCCTTTATGAGCCTGGACTGGGACGGGCAGATCCGCATGGACCCATCCTCCAGCCATGCCATGCAGCGCCTGATCGGCCTGAAGAACGGCTACGACATCGCCTTCGCCTGCGACACCGACTACGACCGCCACGGCATAGTCGCGCCGAGCGTCGGCCTGCTGCCGGCCAACCACTTTCTCAGCGTGGCCATCGATTACCTGTTCCAGCATCGCCCGCAGTGGAGCGCCACGGCGGCGGTGGGCAAGACCCTGGTCAGCAGCGCCATGATCGACCGCGTCAGTACGCGCCTGGGCCGGCCGCTGCAGGAAGTGCCGGTGGGCTTCAAATGGTTTGCCGGCGGCCTGTTCGACGGCTCCCTCGGTTTTGGCGGCGAAGAGAGCGCCGGTGCGACCTTCCTGCGCCGTGATGGCCGGGTGTGGACCACCGACAAGGACGGCATCGCCCTGGCCCTGCTGGCCGCGGAAATGACCGCAGTGAGCGGGCGTGACCCGGGCGAGCTGTACCAGGGCCTGAGCGATGAGTTCGGCGCGATTTATGCCGACCGCGTCGATGCACCGGCGACTCCGGCGCAGAAGAAGGCCCTGGGCCAACTCTCGCCCGCGCAGATCGAGAGCCGCGAGCTGGCCGGCGATGCCATCACCCAGGTGCTCGACAAGGCCCCGGGCAACGGCGCGGCGATCGGTGGGATCAAGGTGGTCAGCGCCGGCGGCTGGTTCGCCGCGCGGCCATCGGGCACCGAGGATATCTACAAGATCTATGCCGAGAGCTTTCGCGACGAGGCGCACTTGCAGCGTATCTTCAGCGAGGCGCAGCAGCTGGTCGACGCCGCGCTGGGCTGAATAGCGGCAACGCAACTGGGGTTAACGCATGTCGCGACTGGATCTGAAACTGCGCCTGTATAACGGTGCTGATATCGCCATGGGCCCGGGCAAGGCCGACCTGCTGGCGGCTATCGCCCAGCACGGCTCGATCAGCGCCGCGGCTCGCGCCCTGGGCATGTCTTACCGGCGCGCCTGGCTGCTGGTGGAAACCATGAACCGCAGCTTCCAGCAGCCGCTGGTCAGCACCTTGGCCGGCGGCAAGCAGGGCGGCGGCACCCAGCTGACTGCCCTGGGCGAGCAGGTGTTGCAGCGCTACCGCGCCCTGTGCGCCCAGGCGCTGGCGGCGGTGCAGGATGATGTCGGCGAGCTGGCTAGGTTATTGGCCGAGCCACTGGCCAGCGACTCCTAGGCAGCGGCGCGCTAGTTTTTTCTAGACTGTCATTCGTTGTATATGGAAGGATATAGCGGTTTTTGTATACAACCCACTGCCGGAAACTTATCCATGCTCTGCCGCTCTTCGCTGCGTTCGTTGTTGTTAGGCCTCTTGGCCTGTTTGCCTGTACCTGCTCTGGCCGCCGAACCTCCTGCGGTGGCGGCGGCTTCCGACCTGCAGTTCGCCCTGACGGAGGTGGCTGCGCGCTTTCAGGCCGATAGCGGCCAGGCGGTCAAGCTGGTGTTTGGCTCCTCCGGCAACTTCTACCGGCAGATCAGCGAAGGCGCGCCTTTTCAGTTATTTCTGTCGGCCGATGAGCGCTATGTCGAGCAGCTGGCGGCGGCGGGCAAAACCCAGGACGGCGGCGCGCTCTATGCCGTCGGCCGTATCGTGCTGCTGGCCCCGCAGGGCTCGGGGCTGAAGGTCGACGGTGAACTCCAAGGCCTGCGCGCGGCGCTGGCGGCAGGACAGATCAGGCGCTTCGCCATCGCCAACCCCGAGCATGCGCCCTACGGCCAGCGCGCCGAGGAGGCGCTGCGCCACGCCGGGCTCTGGGACGGGCTGCAAGGCAAGCTGGTGCTGGGCGAAAACGTATCCCAGGCGGCGCAGTTCGCCACCTCGGGCAATGCCCAGGGCGGGATTATTGCCTACTCCCTGGTGCTGGCGCCGAATCTGGCCGGGCGCGGCGAATGGGCGCTGATCCCGCAGGACTGGCACCAGCCGCTGCGCCAGCGCATGGTCCTGCTGAAACAGGCCAACGCCACCAGCCAGGCCTTCTACCGTTATCTGCAGGAGCCCGCCGCCCGTAGCATCATGGCCAACTATGGCTTTACCCTGCCCGAGGCCGAATAGGACTATTTATGGATTGGCCCGCGCTGCTGCTGTCCCTGCAACTGGCCCTGTGCACCATGCTGATTCTGCTGCCGCTGGGCATCTGGATCGGGCGCAAGCTGGCCTGGAGCCAGTTTCGCGGCAAGAGCCTGCTGGAAGCCTTGCTGGCTCTGCCGCTGGTGCTGCCGCCGACCGTACTGGGGTTCTACCTGCTGGTGGCCATGGGCGCCAGTTCGCCCATCGGCCAGGCATACCAGGCGTTGTTCGGCAGCCAGCTGACCTTCTCCTTTGCCGGCTTGCTGGTGGCTTCGCTGCTGTTCAATCTGCCTTTCGCCATCCAGCCCATGCAGCGCGCCTTCGAGGCCATCCCGCGGGATGTGCGCGAGGCGGCGCGCTGTTGCGGCCTGTCGCCCTGGCGGGTGCTGCGGCGCATCGAACTGCCGCTGGCCTGGCCGGGAATCCTCTCGGCCCTGGTGCTGACCTTTGCCCATACCCTGGGCGAGTTCGGCGTGGTGCTGATGGTCGGCGGCAGCATTCCCGGGGAGACCCGCACCATCGCCATCGCCATCTACGACCGGGTGCAGGCCTTCGACGATCAGGCCGCCGGGTTGATGTCGGCGGTGCTGCTGCTGATCTCGCTGTGCGCCATCGGCCTGTCCTATTTCGCCACCTCGCGCTTGGCCCGCAGGCAGCAGCATGACTGACGGCCTGCAGCTGCAGTTGCAGCAAACCGCGCCCATTCCCCTGGCGGCGCAGCTCAGTTGCGCGCCGGGCGAGGTGCTGGCCCTGGTCGGCCCTTCCGGCAGCGGCAAGTCGACTCTGTTGCGCAGTATCGCCGGCCTCTACCAGCCGGTTAACGGCAGCATCCGCTGCGGCGGCGAAACCTGGTTCGACAGCCAGCGCGGTATCGCCGTGCCGACCATGCGCCGACGGGTCGGCATGGTGTTCCAGCATTTCGCCCTGTTCCCCCATCTCAGCGCGCAGCAGAACGTCGCCGAGGCGCTGCTGGATTATCCGCCGGGCGAGCGCATGGCGCGGGCACGGGCCTGGCTGGAGCGGGTGCACCTGCATGGTCTGGGCGAGCGCCTGCCGCACCAACTGTCTGGTGGTCAGCAGCAGCGGGTGGCGGTGGCCCGGGCGCTGGCCCGCGAGCCCAAGGTGCTACTGCTCGACGAGCCGTTTTCCGCGGTGGACCGCGCCACCCGCGAGGCGTTGTACGGTGAGCTGGCGGAACTGCGCGAGGAGCTGCGCATGCCGGTGGTCCTGGTGACCCACGACCTGGACGAGGCCACTCTGCTGGCCGATCGCATGTGCATTCTCGCGGCCGGGCAAACGTTGCAGGTCGATACCCCCGAACGGCTGCTGCAGGCCCCGGCTTCGCCCGCAGTGGCGCGCCTGCTGGGCATGCGCAACCTGTTCGAGGGGCGTGTGCTGGGGCATGGCGCCGATCACAGCCTGCTCGCCTGGGCCGGCAATAGCCTCAAGGTGCGCGCGCAGCCGCAGCTGCCGGTGGGCGCGGCGGTCAGTTGGGTGATGCCGGTTTCCGGGGTGTTGTTGATGCCGCTGAACCAGCGTCCCGGCACGCCGCTGGATAACCGCGTGGCGGTGCATATCGAGCGCCTGCTGCCATTGGGCGAGCAGTTCCGGGTGAGCCTGCTCGCCGCCGGCGCGCAGCGCCTGAGCATGAATGTGCCGCGCCATGTGGCGCAGCGTTATGGCCTGGCGGTTGGACAGGCGCTGGAGGTGCGCCTGCGCGGGGAAACTATCCACCTGATGGCGCCCTAAGAACCTGAACGCGGTTTAGCGCAGCTGCGCCTCGGCCAGGGTGCGCGCGCGTGGAATGCGATTGGCGTCCCAGTGCTGGCTGGCCCAGCGCAGCAGCTCAACGGGTTGGCCATAGGCGGCGCCGTCCGGCAACTCCTGGCCCAGGGCGCGCAGGGCGCGCAGCAGCAGCGGGGTGGCCTGGTCGGTCGGCAGCGGTGGCGAACGGTAGGACTTACCCAGCTTGTGGCCATCGGGCTGGATGATCAGCGGCACGTGGAGGTAGCGCGGCTGCGGCAGGCCGAGCAGTTCCTGCAGGTACAGCTGGCGCGGGGTGGAGTCGAGCAGGTCGGCGCCGCGCACTATGTCGGTGATGCCCTGCCAGGCATCGTCCAGCACCACTGCCAGCTGGTAGGCATATAGGCCATCGCGGCGCTGGATCACGAAGTCGCCGACCTCGCGGCCCAGATGCTGGCGGTACTCGCCCTGCACCCGGTCGACAAAGTGGTAGCTCAGCTCCGGCACGCGCAGGCGGATCGCCGCATCGGCAAAGCCATGCCCGGCGTTGCGGCAGGTGCCCGGGTAGATGCCCTGGCTGCCTTCCAGCTGCTTGCGCGAGCAGGTGCAGGCATAGGCCAGGCCCTGGCTGAGCAAGCGTTCGACCAGGGCGGCGTATTCGCCATGGCGGCTGCTCTGGCGCACCAGCTCGCCATCCCATTCGAAGCCGTAGCTTTCCAATGTGCTGAGAATCCCGGCCTGGGCACCGGCGACTTCCCGTGGCGGGTCG
>DASUOY010000213.1:0-9081 GCA_036276395.1 Pseudomonas sp. | reverse complement strand
ATTCTCTACGAATCCCGTGCCCGCTCGCTGCGCATCCGCGGCGTGGTCACCACCCTGCGCCTGGAAAACCAGTTCTGGGACATCCTGCGCGAAATCGCCGAAGTCGACGGCATGACCACCAACCAGCTGATCACCAAGCTGTATGACGAGGTGATGGACTACCGCGGCGAGGTGGTGAATTTCGCCTCGTTTCTGCGCGTCAGTTGTACCCGCTATCTCAGCCAGCGTCGTGTTCCGGCTGAACTGGCCTTGGTACGAGCGATCCAGTCTTAAGCTGTAGCTGCGATGCGTAGTGCAGGGTCACCCAGCGGGTGGCTTAGCGCATCGAAGAAACGCAGCTCCACATTCTGTTCGGCAAACAGGCTGGCGTAGTGCTGCTTCTGCTGGGCGATAAACAGCGGGTTATGCGGGTAGATCGAGATGGCCAGGGTTTTCAATCCAGCCTGCTGCAAGGCCTGGATCAGGTGCTGATCCTGCGCCGCCAGGCTATGGCCGAAGATGCACAGCCTGTCCTTGGGTTGGGCCAGCTGGCTGTAGCAGAACGACAGGTAGTCGCAGCTGCGGATGGCCTTGAGCTTGTCCGCGCTGCTGCCTTCGTTGACGAACAGCGGGATATCGCCCAGCTGGTTGATGGCGAAGCTGGCCAGCAATGTGCTTTCCGATGAGTTGAGGATGCGCGTGCTGCCGTCGATGTTCTTCACCAGGTGCATGCCGCCGTGCAGGTAGAGCAGGCGCGTGGCATTGCCCTGGCGCTGGCAGTCGCCCGGATCGAAGGTCGAGTCCGCGCCGCGGAACAGCTCTTCAAACGCCTCTGGAGCCTGCATCACGGCCCAGTAGTTGAGCAGGTCGTAATTGCCGGAATAGACCGTCTGGTATTGGCTAAGCGCGCTGTTGATGCGTGCCAGGCTGGCGACCTGCATCTGGCTCCAGGGGATATGCACCGCGCGCACGGCGTGGATCAGCGCTTCCTTGATGGCGAAGTAGCGATGGCGCGGCGAGGAGGAGTTGATGGCCAGCGCGGCATTGACCCGGATGCTGTTCTTCAGGGCGCTGAGCACCTGCTCGAAGTTGCTGGTGTCCAGGGCGCGGAACACGCTGAGCTCGGTCGCGCTGAGTGGGCGACTGCGCGTGGTCTGGGCTTCGTCGAACAGCGAGAAATAGGCGAACTTGCGCCATACCGCCAGGCTTGCGCCATTGCCGATCAGCAGCTCGGGGAAGCCGATGCTGCTGTTCAGGGTGTTCCAGTCTTCCAGTTCGCCAGTAAATGCCGGGATTTGCATAATCGCTCGTTGTTGCCTTGGGCCGTGTCAGGGCGCGACTTTAGCATGGTGCGCCGGCCCTGCCGGCCTGGCCGTCAGGGCATACCGCAGCAACAGGATGCTGCCCGGCAGCGCAATCAGCCCCGCGGCCGCTAGGCCAGGCCAAGTCGGCGAAAAGGCTGTATATAAGCGGCGCATAGCCGAGCTCAGTCGTTGCGCAACGGCCTGTTAGGCAAATGCCAGCACCTCATGCAAGGGTCTGCGTACTTTCTGCGGCCAGTTGCCGCTGGCCGGATAGCCGACGGTGACCAGCATGATCGGCAGCTGATTGGCCCCCAGGCCGAACTCCCGGGTTACACCCTCGGCATCGAAGCCGCTCATGGCTCCGCTGGCTAGGCCCATGCCCTGCGCCGCCAGCATCAGCGTCATGGCGCTGAGGGAGGCTGAACGCAGCGCCTCGTCACGTTGCAGTTGCGGATTGCCCGTGTGCGATTCGCTGGCCATGGCCGCCCAGCCCTGGAGAGTGGCGTACGGCAGAATGCCGGCGTCGACCGAGGGTTGCAGCATCTGCGGCAAGGTCGTGTGGGCCGCCAGGGTGCCGCAGATGATAAAGGTCACGGAGGCATCCAGAACCTGGCGCTGCTGGTAGGCCGCGGCATGCAGGCGGGCCTTGGCTGGCGCCGAGCGCACGGCGATAAATTTCCAGTTTTGCAGGTTGTAGGCCGAAGGTGCGCGGGTGGCCAGCTGCACCAGCTCGCGGATGCTTGACTCGGGCAGATCGCGGTTCGCTTGGTAGCGGGTGGTGGAAACCCGGGATTCGATAAGTTCTTTGATGGCAGTGTTCATAGCATGCTCCGTTGCACAGGGGGTTCTTGAGCGGGTAAGTCAGTTGTGTTGCGGCTGGCCGGTGCGCTTGCCGTCGCGGCCCATTGCACCGCCAGGATGCTGCCCAGCACGGCAATCAGCCCCAGCAGCGCCACGCCGGTGATGCTCTGCCCCAGCAGCGCCCAGCCCAGCAGCACCGCTACCAGGGGGCTAAGCAAGCCCAGGGACGACACCGCCACCGGCGCCAACCGGGCGATGCCACGAAACCACAGCACATAGGCCAGCAGCGCGCCGAACAGCGACAGATAGGTGTAGCCCAGCCACTGCACTGGGCTGAGTGGCGGCAGCGGCGGGTCGATCAGCCAGGCCACCGGCAGCAGGAACAGGCCGCCAATCAGCAACTGCCAGCCGGTAAAGGCCAGCAGCGGCACCGTCGGCCGCCAGCGCCGCGTCAGGTAGGTGCCGCTGGCCATGCAGGCGGTGCCGACAAAGGCGGCGGCAATCCCGATCGGATCCCAACTGGCGCCAGGAGCGAGCAACAGAGCGGCCATCCCGGCTATACCGATCACGCTGGCGGCGACCGCCACAGGCGCCGGCCGCTGGTGATCCATCGACCACACCAGGCCCATCACCAGCAGCGGTTGCATGGCCCCGACCACCGCCGCCAAACCGCCCGGCAAGCGGTACGCGGCGACAAACAGCAGCGCCTGGAAGAAGCCGATATTCAACGCCGCCAGCACCAGCAAACGCGGCCATTCGCGACGCCTTGGCAGGTAGCGGCTGTACAGCACCAGCAGCAGGCCGGCGGGCAGGGCGCGCAGCAGCGCGGCGGTAAACGGCCGATCCGGCGGCAGGATCTCGGTGGTGACGATATAGGTCGAGCCCCAGATGGCCGGCGCCAGGGCGGTGATCAATACATCCAGCCAGGTGCTACGCGATGCTGAACGGTCCATGCATTTGTCTCGTATTCAAGATAAAATACGAGGCTAATAGCAACTTATCTTGAATTCAAGATAAATTTTTCAGGGGTAAGCCAATGGCAATCCAGCGACAGATGGATGCGGTCGATGCAATTCTTCAGCAGTGGCACCGCGAGCGACCGGACCTGGATGTCAGCCCCATGGGGGTGATCGGCCGCCTTTCGCGCTGCGCATCGCTGCTGCGGCGCGAGCTGGACAAGCTGTTCAGCAGCTTTGGCCTGACCGCCTGGGAGTTCGATGTGCTGGCCACCTTGCGCCGTTCCGGCGAGCCCTACCGCCTGGCCCCGACTACCCTGTTCTCGACGCTGATGGTCACCTCCGGCACCATGACCCGGCAGCTGCAGCAGCTGGAAAGCTCCGGTCTGGTCAGCCGCCTGGCCAACCCCAGTGATGCGCGCAGCATGCTGGTGCAGCTGACCCCCGCCGGGCTGGAGCTGATCGACCGCGCGGTGACCGCGCATGTGGCCAACGAAGCGCGGCTGCTGGCGCCGATTGCCGCCACCGAGCTGGCGCAGCTGGAGGCGCGGCTATCCGAGCTGCTGACGGTGCTGGAACCGGCGGGCGAGTGATTTTTCTACAAACCTGGCCGTGAGTGGGCCTGCTAGACGAGGTGAGTGATGAGCAACGAATTGGTGATCGAAGATATTCAGCTGGGTGACGGCAAGGAAGTGGTCAAAGGTGCGCTGATCACCACCCAGTACCACGGTTTTCTCGAAGATGGCCGCAAGTTCGATTCCTCCTATGATCGCGGCAAACCCTTTCAATGCGTGATCGGCACCGGTCGGGTTATCAAGGGCTGGGATATCGGCATGATGGGCATGCGTGTCGGCGGCAAGCGCAAGCTGTTTGTCCCCGCGCACCTGGGCTATGGCGAGCGGGAGTTCGGCGCCTATATCAAGCCCAACTCCAACCTGATCTTTGAGGTGGAGTTGCTGGAAGTGCTGACGCGGGATGAATGATTAGCATGGATTGCGCGGTTTATGCCTGGGGGCGTTTGCGCAATACATAGACCCGCCACATGGCATAGCCCGGCAGAAAATCGCAATGGTCGATGATGGCGAAGCCGGCCTGGGCGAACTCCGCCTCTATAACTGTTCTGGGGATCACGAAGCGATTCTGGTTGGCGTTGGTGGGCCGGCGCTGCTCCAGGCGCTTGCGCTTCCAGGCCTTGTAGTTGCCGTCCACCCAGAGCGAGACAATCAGACTGTCGCGACTTACGCGGTGGAACTCACGGAGCATGCTCAGGCGATGCGCCGGGTCGGCAATATGGTGCAGCAGGCGCATGCAGAAGATGCTGTCGACAGCGCCCTCGGGCATATCTATCGAGAACGCTGAAGTCTGAAAGCTCTGCACCTGTTTGAGGATGGCGGCGGGTTGCGAGGCGTTGGCGACGGCCAGCATGTCGGCCGAGTTGTCTGCTGCGAAGATAGTCCGCTGCGGCTGTTCGGCCAGCAGGGGCCAGAAACGTCCGGCGCCGCACGGCAGATCCAGCACCACTTGGGGTTCGCCTGCCAGCTTCAGGGCGCGCCGGGCCAATTGTTCGTCGCGCCAGTGGGACGCCCGGCGGGCAATGCCATCCTTGTGCTTTTGCAGATATTTATAGGCATGGGCGCGGTCGTACTTGCGCGAGAACTCGAGTTCGATGGAGTGTGTTTTAGCCATGGCCAACAGTCCTTCTCCTGCACCTTGGGAGGCCTCTCGGCGAGAGGCTGGGTAATGAATTGATGCAGAGGATGGACAGCGAAACTTAAGCCTGGCTTAACCAGCGTGCGCGGGCCCCATAAACCACAAACCCGGCACTAGGCCGGGTTTGTGGTTTAACGCACAAAGGCTTACTTGATCCCGAGCGCCACGCGCATTTCCTGTTTGCCTGAGTGGCCGGTTGAGGCCTGTCAGGTCAGGCTGTTAGTCGACCGCGAGCATCTCTATGGCAATAGTCGCGCCTCCCACCCGGATGGCCGTTTTTTCAGCTTTTCAAACCCACTGATCATTGCGCTTGCGCCGCACCCGCAGCATGGTCGGCAGGATCAGGCCGGCCAGCAGGCCGCCACCGGCGATGCCGCCGCCGTAGGCCATATAGCGCATCAGCACCTGCTGGTTTTCCTCGCCCAACTGCGCTTGCAGTTCGCGTAGTTTGGAGTTGGCCAGGCTCAGCTCTATGTCCAGTGCCGAGCGGGCGGTCTGTAACTCGTCGATCAGGGTTTTGCGTGAGTCCAGGGTTTCCTGCATGCCTTGCACGCGGGTTTTCCAGGTGTCGTTGATTCCGTCCAGTTCGGCGCTTAGCTCGGCCACTTTCTGTTCCAGCTGCGGCAGGCGTTCGGCCTGGCCGGGTACGTCCTGCAGGTCGCGGTTGGCAATCCATACCGCGCTGCCGTTTTCGCCGCGGATCTGGCTGTAATCGCCGGAGGTTTGCAGCAGGGTGACTTTCTGCCCGGAGACCAGTGTGCCGACGATGCGGTAGCCGTCGGTGGGGCCGCTGCGTACATAGGTATTCAGGCTGTCGCTGACCCAGCGCTGGCTGCCGGCATTTTCTTCGGCTTGGGCGCTTACGCTTGCCAGCAGGCAGGTGGCGAAGGCGAGGTTGAGAGGGGCAAGGCTGGAAGGGAGCTGACGGAATAGGGACATGGGGCAATCTTCATATGGCGATTGAACGAAACCCTGCAGGCGGGTGCGATAAAGGCCGGCCAGGCGCATTGTCGTGAGCAGCTACACGATCGGAATGAAGTCGCGCTGTGCCGCTGCCAACTGGGCAAATGGCCATGCAATCCACCCGGCGGGCCGACAGCAGACAGACACTTGGTGAACGTGCGGAGTTCACTCGGCAGGGGGCAGTGAGAGGGGTAGCAGGCAAACGGTGATGTTTGCTGAGGGGGTTCGGTTAGGCGGCGTTATCAGCTACCCAGTTGTTCGACCATCAGGTCGATAAAGCGCCTGACCCGTGGTTCCAGCAGGCGTTTGCTCGGATAGATCGCCATGATCTCCACGTCGCCTGCGTCGAGGCTGGGCAGTACCTGTTGCAGGCGGCCGGCCGCCAGGTCATCGGCAATCAGAAAGTCCGGCAGCAGGGCGATGCCGAGTCCGGCGACTGCGGCATCACGGATGGCTTCGCCGCTATCCAGGCGCAAACGACTGCGGCCAGGCGATTTGAGCCAGGTGCCATCGGCGGCGCGAAAGCGCCAGCTTTGCCGGCGCGTACGGCTGCTGAAGAACAGGCAGGTGTGGCCGGCCAGGGCATCGAGGTCAGGCGGTTCGCCCTGCTCGGCGAGGTAGGAGGGCGCGGCGCACAGCATGGCCTGGTAGCGGGCGACCACCCGCGAGACCAGCTGCTTGTCGGCGTTGACGCCGCCAATGCGTACCGCCAGGTCGAAGCCTTCCTCAACAATGTCCGTCAGGCGGTCGGTGAAGCTCACCTCGATCTGTACCTCGGGCCAGGTTTCAAGGTACTGGCTTAGCAGCGGCAGCAGCACGCGCCGGCCGAAGGCATCGGGTACCGTCAGGCGCAGGAGGCCCCGGGGCGTGCCGGCCTCTCCTGCGACACTCGCCTCGGCGGCATCGACGGCGGCGAGTATCTGCAAACCCCGCTCGTAGAACAGCCGGCCTTCATCGGTAAGGCTGAGCGTTCTGGTGGTGCGGTTGAGCAGGCGTACGCCGAGCCTGTCTTCCAGGCGGGCGACGGCTTTGCCCGCCGCCGAGCGGGTCAAGCCCAGCTTCTGCCCGCCCGCGATAAAACTGCCGGCGTCCACCACAGCCATAAACACCAGAATTTCGTTCAGATTGCTGTGCAACATACGGCCACTCCGGCGGTTTCGGCGTGGCCAAGGGCGCTGGCCGCGCAATCTAGGTACAGGGCGATTGCCCTGGCGCACGCTGGGTTGCTCCAGCCGTGAGCAGCTCGTTTGCTAGCGCCGGGCAAGAAGCTGCTTGGGCAGTGGCCGCTGCGTTACGCCATTTGTTCGCGTCAGTGTGGACGTCCATTCGCCAATTAAGCGGGTATCGTCGCTAATGCCTCGCCGATAGTGCGGCGCGAACCGCAACCGCAACCGCAAGGGCGCAGGCGTAAGCCATAGGCCAGCCTGCCGCCATGCTCTTGCATGGCTCCAGGTTTCGGCATTAGCCAAGGTTAGCGCTTCACGGGAGGTGTCGGTGGGCTCAATCCCTAGGTTGCATGATCAATAAGCTGAGGTGGCCAATGGCCAAGAAACTGATCAACCCTGCACAGCTGTATGACGGCAGCCCCTTCGGCATGTCGCAGGCGGTGCTCGATAGTGACAGCGCGCTGGTGTTCGTTTCCGGGCAGGTCGATTGGGACCTCCACTATCAGGTGACCCAGAACAGCGTCGCCGGCCAGTTTGCCGTTGCCCTGGAAAATCTACGCACGGCACTGGTTGCCGCCGGCGCAAGCATCGACGGCCTGCTGCATCTGCGTCTGTATATCCGTGGCGAGCTTGAGGAGCATATGGAGGTGTTGGCGCCAATCCTGGCCAACTTCCTCGGTGGTTCGCGGCCGGCGGTTACCGGTATTGGTGTGGCGTCGCTCGCCTCGAGAGCCACGCTGGTGGAGGTCGAGGCGCTCGCCCGAGCGGGGTAGCCCTGCTTTTCCGTCGCTTAAACAACAAACCCGGCACTGGGCCGGGTTTGTTGTTTAACGCATAAAGGCTTACTTGATCTCGACCGCCAGGCTGTCGTGGATCTTCTTGTTCCAGATCGCCGGGCCGGTGATATGCACCGACTCGCCCTTGGTGTCGACGGCTACGGTGACTGGCATGTCCTTTACCTCGAACTCGTAGATGGCTTCCATGCCCAGTTCGGCGAAGGCCACCACGCGCGACTTCTTGATCGCCTGGGCGACCAGGTAGGCGGCGCCGCCGACGGCCATCAGGTACACGGCCTTGTTGTCCTTGATCGCTTCGATGGCAATCGGGCCGCGCTCGGACTTGCCGATCATGCCCAGCAGGCCGGTGCTTTCGAGGATCTGCCGGGTGAACTTGTCCATCCGCGTGGCGGTGGTCGGGCCGGCTGGGCCTACCACTTCTTCGCGCACCGGATCGACCGGGCCGACGTAATAGATAAAGCGGCCTTTCAGATCGACCGGCAGGGTTTCACCCTTGTTCAGCATATCGACCATGCGCTTGTGCGCGGCATCGCGACCGGTGAGCATCTTGCCGTTGAGCAGGACGGTCTCGCCCGGCTGCCAGCTCTGTACTTCTTCCGGGGTGATGGTGTCCAGATTCACCCGGCGCGCGCTCGGGCCGGCCTCCCAGACGATTTCCGGGTAGGCGGACAGGTCCGGCGCTTCTAGCTCGGCCGGGCCGGAGCCGTCGAGGACGAAGTGGGCGTGACGGGTGGCGGCGCAGTTGGGGATCATGCACACCGGGAAGGAGGCGGCGTGGGTCGGGTAATCCATGATCTTGACGTCGAGCACGGTGGTCAGGCCACCGAGGCCCTGGGCGCCGATGCCCAGCTGGTTAACTTTTTCGAACAGTTCGAGGCGCATTTCCTCGATCCTGTTTTGCGGGCCGCGGGCTTTCAGCTCATGGATGTCGATGGACTCCATCAGCACTTCCTTGGCCATCACCGCGGCCTTCTCGGCGGTGCCGCCGATGCCTATGCCGAGCATGCCTGGCGGGCACCAGCCTGCGCCCATTTCCGGGACGGTTTTCAGCACCCAGTCGACGATCGAGTCGGACGGGTTGAGCATGGCCATCTTCGATTTGTTCTCGGAGCCGCCGCCCTTGGCTGCGACGTCCACTTCCACCTTGTCGCCGGGAACGATGGAGTAGTGGATCACGGCCGGGGTGTTGTCCTTGGTATTTTTACGCGCGCCGGCTGGGTCGGCCAGGATCGAGGCGCGCAGGACATTTTCCGGCAGGTTGTAGGCGCGGCGTACGCCTTCGTTGATCATGTCGTCGACGCTCATGGTGGCGCCGTCCCAGCGCACGTCCATGCCGACGCGGACGAACACGGTGACGATGCCGGTGTCCTGGCAGATCGGCCGGTGACCGGTGGCGCACATGCGC
>DASUOY010000212.1:0-9960 GCA_036276395.1 Pseudomonas sp. | reverse complement strand
CGGGTAGAGGCCGAACGACAGGTTGGCCGAGTTGACCATTTCCTCGACCTGGGCCGAGATCGCCTTGGGCATGCCCATGCCGCCGAAGCGCGGGTCACCACCGACACCGCCCCAGCCGCCTTCGGCGTAGGTTTTATAGGCATCCGGGAAGCCGGCCGGGGTCTTCACCGCGCCGTCGGCCCAGGAGCAGCCTTCTTCGTCGCCGCTGCGATTGAGCGGGGCGATCACGCCGCCGGTGACCTTGCCGGCCTCTTCGAGAATGGCCGCGGCGGTGTCTTCGTCCACCACTCCCGCCAGGCCCGGCAACTGGGCCCACAGCTTGGAGACTTCGAACACTTCATTGAGCACAAAGCGCATATCGCGCAGGGGAGCCTTGTAGTCAGCCATTTGGGGTCTCTCGAATAGTGCCAGGGCATGCCCGGGTGGTTGAAAAAGTCAGTGTGGCCGGGCAACTGCGCCTGGCGGTTGGAGTACGGCGGCCAAGGCGCCCAGGGCCATGGCATGGATCAGCGCCTGCTTCTGCTCGCTGGGCAAGCCGCAACCGGCGTTCCAGTTCGGCACGCAGTTCAGCCAGGCCAGAAGCCCCTGCACGCTGGCCCGCAGCAGCGCCGCTGGCGCCTGGGGAGCGAGCGCCTGCACGCGCTGCAGCAGCTTGTCTTCGTAGCTGCTACGCAGTTGCCGGATCTGCTGCTGATGGGCCGGCGACAGGCAGCGCAGCTCCTGCGCGGCCATCAACACCTGCAGGCGGCGCCGCTCATACAGGGCGATCTGGGCCTGCAGCAAGGCCTGCAAACGCTGCATGGGCGTACCCGCCTCACTCAACGCCACCAGCTCGTGCTGGTCCTCGTAGAACTCCTCGATCAGTTCGAACAGCAGCTGCTCCTTGCTGACGAAATGGTGGTACAGCGAGCCGGCCGTGATGCCGATATGCAGGGCCAGCTCGCGCATGCTGACCTGGGCGAAGCCGCGCTCGGCGAACAGCTCCAGCGCCTTGCCGCGGATCTGCTCGAGGCGCGAAGTCGCCGGCGCAAGCGCCTCAGCCGGCACGCTGGCCAGCGCCGAGCTATTACCTGGCATGGCGATATGCCTGGCGCACGCCAGCGCAGCAGCCGCCGGCGGCACTGGCGAGATGGACGTACGGGCTGGGCATAGGCAACTCCGCGGGCATGGGCCGGCAACTAATGGGGGTTTGGCTCACTGCGGCGCCGCTAGAGGCGCGCTGCGATTACACTGAGGCGCAGTCTAGAGATGGCCAGCGCCGTCACCTATGCCGAAAATGACCGGCTTGCCTGATGTTTTTTGCCACCCAGGCGGCCAAGCAACTATGAGCGAGGGCCATGCAAGAGAAAGACTCGGTAGCCGTCTATTTTGTCCGGGCGGCATTGCAGGGCCTGCCCCCGCAACGGGTGGCCGCGGTGCTGGCCGAAGCCGGCATCGACCCGCAGCAGCTGACCGATAGCGGCGCCCGGGTAGCGGCCAGCGCCTTCGCCAAGCTGTGGCTGGCGGTGGCCCGCGAGCTGGATGACGAGTTTCTCGGCCTCGACTCCCACGGCATGCCCAGGGGCAGCTTCGCCCTGATCTGCCGCGGGCTGATCCACAGCGCCACTATCGACCAGGCCCTCAAGCTGGCTCTGAGCGGCCTCGGTCTGTTCCTCCGTGATATCCGCGGCAGCCTGCACGTACGCGGCAAGCAGGCGGTCATCCGCCTGGACAATCGCCAGCCGAACGGCCGCAGCAGCAGCGCCGCCGAGGAAACCTACCTCACCGTGGTACTGGGCCTGCTGTGCTGGCTGGCCGGGCGACGCATTCCCATCAACCGCTCGCAATTCGTCCACCCGCGCCCGCCCCACGGCGACGACCACCTGTTGTGGGGGCCGAACCTCAGCTTCGAGGCCGGCCATAGCGAAATCGAGTTCGATGCCAGCTACCTGAACCTGCCCCTGGTGCAGGACCAGAACACGCTCAAGCAGTTTCTGCGCACCTCGCCGCAGTGGCTGATCGTGCGCTTTATCAATCGCCAGGGCCTGGGCAGCCAGGTGTTCAAGGAGCTGCGCGACTGCCGCTACGAGCACTGGCCAACCCTCGCCGACATGGCCGCCGCGCGCGGCCTGAGCGTCGCCAGCTTGCGCCGTCAATTGCAGCGCGAAGGCTTCTCCTTCCAGCAACTGAAGGATGAGGTGCGCCGCAGCATCGCCTTCGAGCGCCTGCGCAACACGGACCTGAGCATCGGCGAAATTGCCGAACAGGCCGGTTTCCAGGAGGCCAGCGCCTTTCACCGGGCGTTCAAGCAGTGGACCGGGGAAAGCCCGGGCCACTACCGGACGAAATGGCAAGGCAAGGCCCCGGCACCGGCCGCCATGCCCAAGCCCTGAACAGCGCACTTATGCCGCCGCCTCTGGTCTTTACTCTGTGCTAGATCACTCACCGGAAGCCCGACCATGCCCAGCCTTGCGCGCCTGCTCTGCCTAACCCTGCTGCTCAGCCTGGGCGCCTGTAGCAGCCTGGGCCCGCGCGACCCGCTGCAAATCGATCTGGTAGGTATCGAGCCCTTGCCCGGCGAGGAACTGGAGGTGCGCTTCGCCCTCAAGCTGCGGGTGCAGAACCCCAACGACAGCGCCATCGCCTTCAACGGCGTGGCCGTGCGCCTGAATATCAACCAGCAGCCGCTGGCCAGCGGCGTCAGCGACCAGGCAGGCCAGGTGCCGCGCTACGGCGAGGCGATTATCCAGGTGCCGGTGAGCATTTCCGCCTACGCATTGCTGCGCCAGGCCTGGGCGGCGGCCGGCTATCAGGGCGGCCAGGGCCTGCCCTACGAGCTGCACGGCAAGCTGGCCGGCGGCCTGTTCGGCAGCCGCCGCTTCCACGACAGCGGCACCCTTGACTGGCCACAGCCAGGCCAGCGCAGCCCCGCCTATCCGTGATCGGCGCCACGTTTACACAAGCTTTACATAGGCCCCGGGTGAATTTTCGTTCAAGCCGCAGTCAAAACTGGTAACCGGCTAGTGCCGACAACCTGCAGGAGTTCTGACTGATGATTGGCCGTATCCCCTTGCTCGCTGTGCTTATCGGCAGCCTTGCGCTGTCCGGCCAGGCAGCAGCCGACCATGGCCACCACCGCGAAGCGGTGATCGCCGGGGCAGTGGTGGGCGCCGTGGTCGGTGGCGTGCTGGCCAGTGGGCGCTATGCGCCGGCACCTGTATATGTCGAGGTGGCTCCGCCGCCGCGGGTGGTGTATTACGACGACTATCCGCGCTACCGACCTTACCCGGTGGTGGTCGAACACCACTACTACAAGCCGCGGCACCACAAGCATCACCGCCGCCATCATCGCCACGACTACCATGACCGCGACTACCGGCGCTGGTAGTCCGCGGCGCCACAACCGCGCGCCCGCCAGCGGCGCGCGTAACCTGGCAAGCCCAGCGAGCACCTGTGGGAGTCATGGCGGGGTAAAACCCTATACAATATGCGGCTTTCCATTCCCGCCCCCCCCGAGGAACTCGCGTGAGTACTTTGCCGCCCTGCCCCAAATGCAACTCCGAATACACCTATGAAGACGGCGCCCAGCTGGTCTGCCCGGAATGCGCCCACGAATGGTCGGCCAATGGCGCGACTGACGCGGCGGACGACACCCGGGTGATCAAGGACTCGGTCGGCAACCTGCTGCAGGACGGCGACACCATCACCGTGATCAAGGACCTCAAGGTCAAGGGCTCGTCCCTGGTGGTCAAGGTCGGCACCAAGGTCAAGGGCATCCGCCTGTGCGACGGCGACCATGATATCGACTGCAAGATCGATGGCATTGGTGCGATGAAGCTCAAGTCCGAGTTCGTGCGCAAGGTCTGACCGACCGCGCACCAGCAAGCCCCGGCCTGCCGCAGCCCGGGGCTTTTTGTTGGGCGCGGTCCGGGGGTATGCTGGAAACACTGGCCGGCAGATGGCCGCGAGCCGCACTCGCAAGCAGCCATCCGCGGCATCCCGGAGACTTTAATGCGTACCCTGCTGCTGTGCCTGCTGCTCGCGACCCAAGCCACCCTGCATGCCGAGGAGTGGCGGGTGGTGGGCGACGAGCAGTTCGCGCCCTACAGCTATGTCAGCGCCGCAGACGACAGCCCGCTGGGTCTGGATGTCGAGCTGGTCGAGGCGGTGCTGCGCGAGGCGCAGATTCCCTACCAGCTGCGCCTGTATCCCTGGGAAAGGGTCAAGCGCATGCTCGACCGCGGCGAGGTGGCCATGGCCTTCCAGTTCGCCGGCACGCCCGAGCGCATGCAGCAGTACCAGCTGGTCGGCCCGCTGCGCACCGGCTCCACGGTATTTATGACCACCCACAAAACCGCCATCAGCGACTGGAGTTCCCTGGAGGATCTGTCGCCCTACGTGCTGGGCCAGGTGCGCGGTTATGCCTACCAGTCGGACTTCGACCAGGCCGACCTGTCCCGCGATACCAGCGCGCAGAACCCGCGCCAACTGGTGTCCATGCTGCTCGCCGGGCGCATCGACATCATCATCGGCGACCGCGTGCAGCTGATGTATTTCGTCCGCGAGCAACGCGCCGAGCAGCATGTGCGCATCCTGGCCAAACCCCTGGTGGAAATGCCGCGCTATGTGGCCTTCGCCAAGACCGACCAGGCCCGCGCCGCGCAGTTCGGCGCCGCCCTGGAGCGCGCGCGCCAGGCCGGCACGCTGGATGCCATCTACCAACGCTGGCAATAATGCCCCCTAGCAACCGGAGCCACCCATGCGCACTCTCTTGTTATCCCTGCTGATCCTGCCCAGCCTGCTGACCCTCAGCGCCTGTGGCGCCGGAGAAACCGCCGTCACCGCCAAACTGCAGGCGGACAAGGCCCAGCAGGCGCAGCAGCAGATGGAGCAGCTCAAGCAGCAGATCGATGCGGTCAACGCCCAGGCCACCCAGCGCCTGCAAGAGCAGGAACAGGACAGCTATTAAGCGGCTGCTTGGGATCTGCGAGCCCAGAGCCAGAGACTGTTTTAAAGCCCGATGGCCGGCGCGCGGCAGATCCCAAACAGTCTCGAAGCGCTACTGCACCGGCAGGAAATTGAGGAACAGCAGGCCCTGGGCGTAGTTCACGCCGATGCGCCGGTAACGCTCATCCAGCACATTGGCCAGCAGATCCAGGCGCGCGACTATCTTGCCGAACTCCACCGCATAGCTGAGGTTGTAGCCCTCGCTGGAGATCTCGTTGGACAGCAGCCAGGGCTTGCCCGTGCTGTCGCGGCGGTTGGCGAGCATCCAGTTGGCCTTCTCGATATTGCGCGCGGCATTGTGGATAAACTGCGCATCCAGCGTATCGATCAGGTAGAACTCGGTGCGCCCGCCATGGGCGGTAATCAGCATGCTGGCGATGGCATAGATAAAGGCCCCGACCCTATCCCCCCGGTACTCGGCGCTTAGCGCATAGGCCAAGGCCGCCACCTCCTTGCGCCCGCCCAGCTCGGCCAGCGGCTGGTCCTGCTCGATGGCCTGGTGCACCGCACGCTTGGCCGCCTGCACATCGGCCAGGCCGGTCTTGCGCCACTCCTGGGGGTTGCGCAGGTAGAGCTTGTCCATCAGGCGATACAGGCTGTTGAGGTTATTGCGCATGCCGAGGGTGGCCATGCGGTCGGCGTTGCTCTGCAACAGCTCGGTCGGCTTGATCGGGCTGCTGTTGCTGATGATCGTCTGGTGATCCTGGCGGCTGGCGCAGCCGGCGCTCACCAGCCCCAACAGCGCCAGCAACAGCACGCGCAAGCACTGCCGCAGCACTCGTTGATCAACCGCGTACAGCCAATGCCCATAGCCCATAAGATGCGCCCATCCGCAGCCCGCCGATGGGGTAACGCTAGCAACAAAATCGCCTTTGTCTATTTTTTGCTCAATCTAGACCTGTAAGCGAATCAAGCACCTGGCGACATAACTTAAAGCGCCGCCATAAATCACGCGCCCGAGGCCAAACACTCGATAAAGCCGCCGCAGCCACTCGCCGATGCGGGTATGCTGCGCGGCTTTTTAGCCCCGAGTTGCCCATGTCCCGCCTGCTTGTTCTGTTCTGCCTGCTGTTCTGCCTGCCCGCCGCCGCCGATGCCCCGCAAAATTTCAGCGCCGCCAAGAAGATCGCCTGGCGCCTGTATGCCGAACGCCCCAGCACCTTCTATTGCGGCTGCGCCTACAGCGGTAACCGGGTCGACCTGGCCAGCTGCGGCTACCAGCCGCGCAAGCAGCTGCGCCGCGCGCAACGCCTGGAGTGGGAGCATGTGGTGCCGGCCTGGGTGATCGGCCATCAACGCCAGTGCTGGCAACAGGGCGGGCGCAAGAACTGCGCGCGCAACGACCCCACCTTCAAGGCCGCCGAGGCCGACCTGCACAACCTGGTGCCGAGCGAGGGCGAGGTCAATGGCGACCGCTCCAACTACGCCCTCGGCATGCTTAGCGCAAAGCCCTCACAGTACGGCGCCTGCCCCATGGTGGTGGACTTCAAGGCGAAGACCGCCATGCCGCCGCAGCGGGTGCGCGGCGCCTCGGCGCGTATCTATCTGTATATGGCCGACCACTACCAGCTGCGTCTGTCCAAGCAGGACCGGCGCACCTATGAGGCCTGGAACCGGCAGTACCCGGTCAGTGAATGGGAGCGCTGGCGCAACCAGCAGGTCGGCTGCGTGATGGGCCATGGCAACCCCTATGTCGGCGCGTACGACCGCAGCCGCTGTGAACCGCTACGGCGCGCCGGTGATAGCCCACGTACCAGCGGTTAAGCTCACGCCCGCCTACAGGGGCAGACCGTCCAGTTCATCATTGGCGGTAAAGCACACCCGGTCCCGGCCTTCCTGCTTGGCCCGCGTCAGCGCCGCCTCGGCGCGTTGCAGCAAGGCATCCAGGGTATCGCCGGGCATCAGCTCGGCCACCCCGGCGCTCAGGGTCTGCCGCTGGCCGCTGGCGAAGGCATAGCCACGGGCCCGCGCACAGATGCGCTCGGCAAAGGCCACCGCCTGTTCCAGGCTGGTTTCCGGGCAGAGCAGGAGAAATTCCTCGCCGCCCCAGCGGCCCAGGCCATCGCTGCCGCGAATGCATTCCTGAAGCAACTGGCTGAACTGCTGCAGCACCTTGTCGCCACACTGGTGGCCGCGTTCCTCGTTGACCCGGCGCAGGTGGTCGATATCCAGCAGCATCAGGGCGAAAGGCCGCGCATAGCGCTGCGCCTGTTCATGGCAGATGGCAAAACGCGCATCCAGCGCCGCCCGATTGGCCAGCCCGGTCAGCGCGTCGGTCTGCGCGCTGACCGCCAGTTGGCGCCTGAGTCGACGCAGCACCAGGGCCCAGCCCAGGCTGGTCAGCAGCACCGCCGCCAACACCAGCAGCACCAGGGCCGCCAGCGAAAAACCCGTGGCCCCAGGCAGCGCCCGCTCCAAAGCCTCAGCCGCACCCAGCGGCGCGGCGAGCAGGACGCTGCCCATAAACATGCACAATCGACTCATCATCCCTCCCTAGCGTTGCTGCAGTATCGGCAAACCCGACCCCTCCCCCAGCGTTGCTGCAATATCGGCAACCTGCAGGGTTTCTTGACGCCGCGGGGCAACCTGCGCGCGCCAGTATAGGGACAGCCAGCGGTGCCGGCAGCGCTTCGGCGAAAGCCCATTACACTGTTAAAAACCCCAACGGAATCCTGCCATGCGCAGCGTAGGACGCATCCGGAGCCTGGCTGCCGCCCTGCTCTGCCTGCTCGGCACCTCGCTTGAGGCCGAAGAAATCACCCTGGTGTCGCCCGCCTACTGGTGCCCGTTCAGCTGCACCGCCGGCGCCGAGCGCGAAGGCTTTACCGTCGAGATCATCCGCTGGATCTTCGCCCGCCACGAGATTTCCGTGCGCCTGATCAACGAGAACTACAGCCGCGCCCTGAGTGGCGTGCGCAGCGGCCGCTACAGCGCCACGCCCTCGACCTTCAAGGACGAAGCGCCGGACTTCACCTTCCCCGCCCAGGCGATCTCCTCCAACCGCTTCTGCTTCTATAGCCGCAGCGACGACCCCTGGCACTACCAGGGCCTCGGCAGCCTGACCGGGCGCAAAACCGGGGTGATCCAGAACTATGCCTACGGCAGCGAGCTGGACGAGCTGATCCGCGCCCAGCCGCAACTGTTCCAGCCCCATACCGGCAACGACCTGACCCTGCGCCTGATCAAGCAACTGCAACGGCAACGCCTGGACAGCTTTGTCGAGGAGGAAAACCTGGTCAGCTACACCCTGCTGCACAACCCCGGCCACCAACTGCGCCAGGCCGGCTGCGAAACGGGGCGCCTGGCCTATATGGCGATCTCGCCCATTCACCCCAGGCGCGACGACTACGCGCGGATGTTCGACGCCGGCATGCAGGAGCTACGCCGCAGCGGCGTGCTCAACCAGATACTCGCGGCCTATGGCTTGAGCGACTGGCAGCGCTAGGGGCTCAAGCAGTAGGGTGCGCCGCGCGCACCGGCGCAAATCGCAGACTTTTGCTGCGCACCGCGCACCCTACGGATAAAGCGCGCTTTTTGGTGCACGATCGTACCCAAATAGCGCCGCGCGCACCGTCACGGTGCGCCGCACGCCATCAGCCCGGGCTGGACAGCCGGGCCAGCACCCGGTCCAGCTGCTGCAACAGGTGCCGCCGCGCCACCACGCCCAGCACCTTGCCTTCGGCATCGACCACCGGGTAGTTCTTCGGCTTGTCGCCGAGCATCTGCTGCGCCAGCTCCATGGGGTCCATATCGCGGGTCACGCTGAGCACATCGCTGCGCATGATGTCGCGCACCGTGGCCACGCGCTGGTTGTAGTAGGCCACCTGGATGGCTACACGCAGGCACTCCTGCTCGGACAGCCAGCCCAGCAGCAGGCCATCACCATCGACCACCGGCCCGCCGAGCATGTCGTGCTTGATCAATAAACCGGCGGCTTGCACCACCGGCATATCCGGGAGAATACGGGCGAAATCCTTGCTCATGCAGTCGGCGATAGTGGCAGTGATCATCAAAAGGCTCCGAAGCGCGAAAACGTTGTGGATGCCGGGTCTGTGCCCGGGCCACAAAGCGTTAGCAAGTTCCAGGCCCCCTTGCCGCGCGGCAAAGCTAACGGCCAGCAAGCCCTGCCCGGCTACCCCAGAGCAAGCTGCCGCGCCGCCTTGGCCTCGATATCGGCAATGCGCAGCAGGTGCACGCTAAAGTCCGGGTCTTCGCCTTCGAGCAGGTCGGGCAGCAAGGCGCGGAAATCCTCGCGCTGACACCAGAAATGCATGTAGTCCTCCCAGGACTGCCACATCCGCGCCTGCTTGCGGCTCATATCGTCCTCGTACACCAGCAGGTAGGCGCGTTCGAACAGCGAGATCAACAGGTCGAACAACAGCAGGCGGCGCTCCTCCTGCTCCGAGGTAAGGCTCTCGGTACGCGGCTTGGAGCGCAGCTGCAGGTCGGCATGGCCGAGCACCAGGCGCAGAAACTCGGCGTACTCATCCGACAGGCTCTGGTAGATGCTTTCTTCCTCGTTGGCCCGCTCCTCCTTCTGCTCGAAGAGGAACACGCCGATGGCAAACGGCAGGCCGATGATGGTGACCAGATAGCTCAGCGCTTCCAGCCATTCGAGCAGGCTCAAGGCAGGCATGGATAAATCCTTGAATAAATGATGCGCGAGTATCGCGCAGCGGCGATGGCTTTGCGATGGACTGGCGAGGCCGCTCCTGCGGCCACCGGGTAATGCAAAACATCAGGTTCCAATCCGCCACAACTCCATTGCCCTTAACTAAGTTTTTCGCCCTTACGGCGAGTCACTTTCTCTTTACTCGCTTCGCTCGCCCTTCGGGCCAGCCTGCGGCTGTTACTCCGCTTCGCTACGTTTGCTTGCGCAGAAAGTCACCAAAGAGAAAGCACACCCGACATACGGGTCTGGCTTCGCCAGACTCCCCTCCCTCCGGCCTCCTGACGGGACCGGGGATCGCGTTG
>DASUOY010000211.1:0-2912 GCA_036276395.1 Pseudomonas sp. | reverse complement strand
GCCGCGGCGAAGAAGCTCGGCTATGCCGAAAGCGGCACCGCGCGGGTCAAGGTCGAGGGCATCGACCCCCACGAATGGTGGGCCCAGCAGGGCCGGCCGGTGCCTATGGTGCTGGCCGCGCCGCAGCAAGTGGCGCAGGTTACGACTGTTGCGCAACCTGTTGCGCAACCTGTGGCGCAGCCGCTTGAGCAGTACTCGCCGCCACCGCAGCAGCATGCCGCCGCAGTGCTCCCCGTGCAGATCGACGCAAAAAAAAACGCTTCAGTCGCAGCCTCTGGCCTGTATCTCCAAGTGGCAGCCTTCGCCAATCCGGACGCTGCGGAACTGCTCAAGGCCAAGCTGAGCGGGACGGTGAGTGCGCCGGTGTTCGTCAGCTCAGTGGTGCGCAACCAGCAGATTCTGCACCGCGTGCGTCTGGGGCCGGTGAGCAGCCAGGGCGAGGCTGAGCAACTGCAAGACAGCGTGCGCCTGGCCAACCTCGGCCAGCCCACCCTGGTGCGGGCTGACTAGGGCGGCACTTTCTTCCCCCGTGCTGGACTAAGCACTGCAACACCGGCGGCGTACTGCTGCTGAAAACTAAATTTGCCCGTTTGGGCCTGTTTGACCATTAGCAATCTAGAGAGACGGATGAATATCACCAGCTTTGCGCAACGCGTTTTCTTGTCACTTTTCCTGCTCAGCGCGTCAACCGTCTGGGCCAACCAGCAAGTGGTCCCGGCGCCGCCGCAACTGGCCGCCAAGTCCTATGTCTTGCTCGATGCCGCCAGCGGCAAGGTGCTGGTGGAGAACAATGGCGACCAACGCCTGCCGCCAGCCAGCCTGACCAAGCTGATGACCGCCTATATCGCGACCCTGGAAATCCGCAAGGGCAAGATCGGCGAGCAGGACCTGGTGCCGATCAGCGAGCACGCCTGGCGTACCGGCGGCGCGGCCTCCGGCGGCTCCACCATGTTCCTGCCGCTGAACAGCCAGGCCACGGTGGACGACCTGCTGCATGGCGTGATCATCCAATCCGGCAACGACGCCAGCATCGCCCTGGCCGAGTACATCGCAGGCTCCGAAGACGCCTTCGCCGACATGATGAACGAAACTGCTGCGCGTCTGGGCATGAACAACAGCCACTTTATGAACGCCACCGGCCTGCCGCATCCGGAGCACTACTCCAGTGCCCACGACATGGCGATCCTGGCCCGCGCGATCATCAACGAGGACCAGGAGCACTACGCGATCTACGCGCAGAAGGAATTCTTCTGGAACAACATCAAGCAGGGCAACCGCAACCTGCTGCTGTGGCGCGACAAGACCGTAGACGGTCTGAAAACCGGGCACACCGAGGAAGCCGGCTACTGCCTGGTGGCCTCGGCCGTGCGTGAGGGCGCGCGGATGATCACCTCGGTGTTCGGCACCGTCAGCGAGCAGGCTCGCGCAGCCGAGACCCAGAAGCTGCTGACCTATGGTTTCCGCTTCTTCGAAACCCGCACCTTCTACAAGCAAGGCCAGGAATTGGCCCAGGCCCAGGTCTGGAAAGGCGCCACTCGTCAGCTCAAGGCTGGCCTGGCCGCGGACCTGACCCTGACCCTGCCGAAGGGCCAGCTGGACAAGCTGCAGGCGGGCATGACGCTCAACCCTCAGCTGGTTGCGCCTATCGCCCAGGGCGACGTGATCGGCAAGGTTGAGGTTAAGCTGGGCGAGGAAGTGGTGCACAGCGCCGATCTGATCGCCCTGGAAGCCATTGAGGAAGGTAGTTTCTTCCGCCGCCTGTGGGATAGCATCAGCCTGTTCTTCTACGGATTGTTCAACTGATAGCGTGACCTGCACGCCCCTGCCGACACAGCAGGGGCGTTGTTGTTGCCACGGCTTACGAGGCCGTTACTGCCATGAATCAACCTGACGTCAAATCGCACAAAATCGAATTTCCTTGCGCTGACTACCCGATCAAGGTGGTGGGTGACAGTGGTGCCAATTACCGGGATACGGTGATCGAAATCCTCAGCAAATATGCCAAGGTCGATCTCAATACGCTGGCCGAACGCCAGAGCAGTAATGGCAAGTACACCACTGTGCAGCTGCACATCGTGGCCACCGGCGAAGACCAGCTGCGCGATATCAATAGCGCCTTGCGTGCGACCGGTATCGTTCACATGGTGCTCTAGTGCCGGAACTCGTGGTACGCCATCTCGGCTTGGTGGATTACCAGCCAACCCTGGAAGCGATGCGTCGCCTGACCGCCGAGCGCGATGAGCGCACGCCTGATGAAATCTGGCTGTTGCAGCATCCGCGGGTGTTCACCCAGGGCCAGGCCGGCAAGGCCGAGCACCTGCTGGCGCCGGGGGACATCCCGGTGATTCAGGTCGAGCGTGGCGGCCAGGTGACCTATCACGGCCCCGGCCAGCTGGTGGCTTACCTGATGCTGGATCTGCGCCGCCTGGATCTGGGCGTGCGTGAGCTGGTCAGCGCCATGGAGCAGAGCCTGGTGGATGTGCTGGCCGGCTACGGCATCGAGGCCGCGCCCAAGGCCGATGCGCCTGGGGTCTACGTCAAGGGTGAGAAAATCGCCTCGTTGGGGCTGCGGGTCAGTCGTGGTTGCTGCTTCCACGGGCTGGCACTCAACGTGGACATGGACATGATGCCCTTTCGGCGCATCAATCCTTGCGGCTATGCCGGGCTGAAGATGGTGCAGTTGCGGGATCTGCTGCAGGCACCGCCGTCGTTCGACGAGGTGCAGCAGCGCCTGGAGCAGGCACTGCGCAAGAGTTTGGGCTATCTGTAGGGGGCGCCGTGCGCACCAATAGCTCGAGATCAGTGATTTTTCGGCGCATACCCGACCTGTTTCAAGTGGTCGGAAACAGAAAAGGGACGCCGAGGCGTCCCTTTTCTGTACCAGCTTGTAGCCTGGGTTAGCTGAAGGCCTA
>DASUOY010000210.1:0-4405 GCA_036276395.1 Pseudomonas sp. | reverse complement strand
AGCGTGGCGCAGAGCGCCAGCGAGACGGCCAGCTTCACCCGCACCGCCAACGACAATGCCGAGAAGTCCAAGCTGGTGGTGGCCGAGGCTTCGGCCAGCGTGCTGGCTCTGGTCGAGGAGGTGCAGCGGGCCACCGAGCGGGTGCAGGAAATGCAGCAGGACGCGCAGCGCATCAATGACGTGCTCGGGGTGATTGGCGCCATCGCCGGGCAGACCAACCTGCTGGCGCTCAACGCCGCCATTGAGGCCGCCCGCGCCGGCGAGCAGGGCCGCGGCTTTGCCGTGGTTGCCGATGAGGTGCGCGCCCTGGCCGGGCGTACCCAGCAGAGCACCTCGGAGATCAACGAGATGCTGAGCAAGCTGCAGCATGGCGTCAGCTCCGCGGTGCAGGCCATGGAGCAGACCAAGTCCAGCTGCCAGGCCACCGCGGACACCACCGCACGGGTCAACGTCGGCCTGGACGATATGGCCTCGGCGGTGGGGCGCATCCATGACCTCAGCGCGCAGATCGCCACCGCCGCCGAGCAGCAGAGCGCGGTGACCGAGGAGATCAACCGCAATATGGTGGCGATCCGCCGGATGGTCGACGAGCTGGTCAGCAGTGGCCAGCAGGCCGACAAGAGCACCGAGGCGCTGCTCGACTCGAACAACCGGCTGGTGCAGTTGATGAACCGCTTTAAGGTGAAGTAGCACCGGTTCAACCGGCGGCCTGAGCTCGTAGGGTGCGCCGTGCGCTCCAGGGCGTCCGCGCGCCGCGACCAGGAATGGCAACCCATAAAAAAACCGCCCCGGAGGGCGGTTTTTTATTGCTGCTGCGAATTACAGGCCGTTGGCGGCCTTGAACTCGCGGCGGCGGCGGTGCAGCACCGGCTCGGTGTAACCGTTCGGCTGCTTGGCGCCTTCGACCACCAGTTCCAGGGCGGCCTGGAAGGCGATATTGCTGTCGAAGTTAGGTGCCAGCGGACGGTACAGCGGGTCAGCCGCGTTCTGCCGGTCAACCACCGGGGCCATGCGCTTGAGGCTGGCAACGATCTGCTCTTCGGTGGCGATGCCATGACGCAGCCAGTTGGCCAGCAGCTGGCTGGAGATGCGCAGGGTGGCGCGGTCTTCCATCAGGCCAACGTCATTGATGTCCGGCACCTTGGAGCAGCCGACGCCCTGGTCGATCCAGCGCACTACATAACCGAGGATGCCCTGGGCGTTGTTGTCCAGTTCGTTCTGGATCTCCTCGGCCGACCAGTTGGTGTCCTTGGCCAGCGGGATGCTCAGGATATCGTCGATGGACGCGCGCTCGCGCTTGGCCAGTTCGGCCTGGCGGGCGAACACGTCGACCTTGTGATAGTGCAGGGCGTGCAGGGTGGCGGCAGTCGGCGAGGGGACCCAGGCGGTGTTGGCGCCGGCCAGCGGGTGCATGATCTTCTGCTCGACCATGGCGGCCATCAGGTCGGGCATGGCCCACATGCCTTTACCGATCTGGGCGCGGCCTTGCAGGCCGGTGGCCAGGCCGATGTCGACGTTCCAGTTCTCGTAGGCGCCGATCCACTTCTCGCTCTTCATGGCGGCCTTGCGCACTACGGCGCCGGCTTCCATGGAGGTGTGGATTTCGTCACCGGTACGGTCGAGGAAGCCGGTGTTGATAAACACCACGCGCTCGCTGGCGGCCTTGATGCACGCCTTGAGGTTGACGGTGGTGCGCCGCTCTTCGTCCATGATGCCGACTTTCAGGGTGTTGCGCGCCAGGCCCAGGAGGTCTTCGACACGGGCGAAGATTTCACTGGCGAAGGCCACTTCTTCCGGGCCGTGCATCTTCGGCTTAACGATATACACGCTGCCGGTACGGGTGTTCTTGCGGCTGGTGTTGCCGTTGAGGTTGTGCACGGCGATCAGGCTGGTGAACAGGGCGTCCTGGATGCCTTCCGGAATCTCGTTGCCGGCGGCGTCGAGGATGGCCGGGTTGGTCATCAGGTGACCGACGTTGCGCACGAACAGCAGGCTGCGGCCGTGCAGGGTCAGCTCGCTACCGTCGGCCTTGGTGTAGACGCGATCCGGGTTCATGGTGCGGGTAAAGGTTTCGCCGCCCTTGCTCACGCTCTCGGCCAGGTCGCCTTTCATCAGGCCCAGCCAGTTCTTGTAGACCACGACCTTGTCGTCGGCATCGACAGCGGCAACCGAGTCTTCGCAGTCCATGATGGTGGTCAGCGCGGCTTCCATCAGCACGTCTTTGACGCCGGCGGCGTCGGTGCTGCCGATCGGGCTGGAGGCGTCGATCTGGATTTCGAAATGCAGGCCGTTGTGCTTGAGCAGCACGGCTTTAGGTGCGCCAGCCTCGCCCTGGAAGGCGATGAACTGCGCGGCGTTCTTCAGGCCGGTGCTGCTGCCGTTGTTCAGGCTCACTACCAGTTGGCCGTTCTTCACTACATAAGCAGTGGCGTCGACGTGGGAAGCGCCTTCCAGCGGCGCGGCTTCGTCGAGGAAGGCGCGGGCAAAGGCGATGACCTTGTCACCACGGACCTTGTTGTAGCCACGGCCTTTCTCGGCGCCGTCGGCTTCGCTGATCACGTCGGTGCCGTACAGCGCGTCGTACAGCGAGCCCCAGCGGGCGTTGGAGGCGTTCAGGGCGAAGCGCGCGTTCATCACCGGTACAACCAGCTGCGGGCCGGCCAGACGGGCGATTTCTTCGTCGACGTTCTGCGTGGTGGCCTGGAAGTCAGCCGGCTCTGGCAGCAGGTAGCCGATTTCCTCGAGGAAGGCTTTGTAGGCGGCCGCGTCATGGGCCTGACCGGCGCGGGCCTGGTGCCAGCCGTCGATCTGCGCCTGGATCTGGTCGCGTTTGGCGAGCAGGGCACGGTTTTTCGGGGCCAGGTCATTGATGACCGCTTCGGCACCCGCCCAGAACGTCTCGGCAGCGATGCCGGTACCGGGGATGGCTTCGTTGTTCACGAAGTCGAACAGCACTTTGGCGACCTGCAGGCCACCGACTTGAACGCGTTCAGTCATCACTTGCCTCACTCTGCTCAGCTCTACTCAATAGCCGCGTCGGACATGGAAAAATAAGTCATGTAGTCCGAGGCGCGGCATACTACATCAAGATCCGGGGAAAATCAGTGGGTGCGCGTCGCTCCGCGACCAAGAAGTGCTTTGCAGTCACCGTGTGTGGCGATTTGTCGCGATAAATTTTGCGTATTGTTTCATATAAGTTAAAAAACTGTACACAATTTATTGCGCCGATATTTCGCCAAAAATCCCTCTGACGGCCTGTCTATACTGCGGTTCCACTGGATTGGAGGCTAGACAGAATGCATATAAAGGCGGCCAGCACGGCTGATCTGGAGCAACTGAGCGAGTTGTTCGCCGGTTATCTGAGTTTTTATCAGGCGGACAAACCGCTGCCCGAATTGCGGGATTTTCTCGCCGCGCGCCTGAGTCGCGGCGATTCGACGCTGTTTATCGCGTGCGACGAACGGGGCCAGGCCCAGGGCTTCGTCCAGCTCTATCCCTTCTTTGCTTCCCTGGCGCTAGCGCCGGCCTGGCTGCTGAGCGATCTGTATGTCAGCCCTGCCGTTCGTCGCCAAGGTTTCGGCGAGGCGCTGATGAATGCCGCCCGGGCCCATGCCGAGGCCAATGGCGCCTGCGGTTTGCAGTTGGAGACGGCAAAGAGCAATCTGGCCGGACAGGCCCTCTATGAACGCCTTGGCTATGTGCGCGATGAGGTGTTCTACACCTATTGGCTGAGTCTGAGCTGAGACAGGTTCTGAGCCGTTATTGAACAAGGAGTCGACTATGGATCATCTGGTATTGACGGTAATCGCCCAGGATCAGCCGGGGCTGGTGGAGCGTATCGCCCAGTGCATCGGCGAGCACGGCGGTAACTGGCTGGAAAGCCGCATGTCGCGCATGGCCGGGCAGTTCGCCGGGATACTGCGGGTCGATGTGCCGCTGGATTCACACTCGGATCTGGTTACGGCGCTGGAGGCGTTGCAGGCCCATGGCATCCGTGTACAGATCGCCGCAGGCGGCACCGAGCCAGCCAACGTCTGGCAGGCGATTCGCCTGGAACTGGTGGGCAATGACCGGCCCGGCATAGTGCGCGATATCACCCGCCTGCTCAGCAGCCAGGGGGTCAACCTGGAAAGCCTGAACACCGAAGTGTTGCCGGCGCCCATGAGCGGTGAACTGCTGTTCCGCGCCGAGGCCCTGCTGGCGGTGCCGCAGACGCTGGCGCTCGAGCAGCTGCAGGCGCACCTGGAAACCCTGGCCGATGACCTGATGGTGGAGCTAAAGCTGCAGGTCGAGGAGTAAGAGGCTTTATCCACGATCCATGTGGATAACACTGTGCGTAGCTTGAGGAGCCCCGGAGCACTGCCTAGTGCCCCGGGGCTTTTTGTTAAGTGCTTATTTTTTAAGC
>DASUOY010000209.1:0-16870 GCA_036276395.1 Pseudomonas sp. | reverse complement strand
AGAGCTTCTACCCGACGCTTGCGGACAACCCGGATTACACCGCCATCATCAACGAGCGCCAGCAGCAGCGCCTCAATGGCTACCTGCAGGACGCCGAAAGCAAGGGCGCGACCATTATCCCGCTGTACCCCGAAGCCCAGGGCCGGCGCATGCCGCAGGCCGTGCTGCTGAATGTGACGAATGAGATGAAGGTGATGCAGGACGAGATTTTCGGCCCGCTGCTGCCGATCATCCCCTACGACAAGCTGGACGACGCCTTCGCCTTTATCAATCAGCGCGACCGGCCGCTGGCGCTGTACTACTTCGGCTACGACAAGGGCGAGCAGCAGCGCGTGCTGCACGAGACCCACTCCGGCGGCGTGTGCCTTAACGACACCTTGCTGCACGTGGCCCAGGACGATATGCCGTTCGGCGGCATCGGTCCGTCCGGCATGGGCCATTACCACGGCCATGAAGGTTTCCTGACCTTCAGCAAGGCCAAGGGCGTGCTGATCAAACAGCGCCTGAACGCCGCCAAGCTGATCTACCCGCCATACGGCAAGTCGATCCAGAAGCTGATCTACAAGCTGTTCGTTCGCTAATCTCATCCTGCCCAGCCCTGGCCTGCCAGGGCAGCAACCCGACCCGGTGATAACAATAAATGCACGACACCACCCTTGATTCGCCACAGCTGTCGCGGCGCGGCCTGCTCAAGGTCGGCCTGCTGGGCTCGGCCCTGCTCGCCACCGCCGGCCTGACCGCCACGCTCAGCGGCTGCTCGGCCAGCACACCCAAGACCGGCTTCGCCGTATTGCGCGAGTCCGACCTGCCCTTTCTGCAGGCCCTGATCCCGGTGCTGCTCGCCGGCGCGGTAAAGCCTGCGCAGATGGCCGAGGCGGTTCGCGGCACCCTGGAAAGCCTGGACTACAGCCTGAATCACGTCTCGCCGGAACTGCTCAAGCTGACCGTGCAGCTGTTCGATGTGCTGGCCATGCCGATCACCCGCGGCCCGCTGACCGGCGTCTGGGGCAGCTGGGACAACGCATCGAGCGCCGATGTGCAGGCCTTTCTCGAGCGCTGGCAGAACAGCTCCATCGGCCTGCTGAAAATGGGCCACGCCTCGCTGCTGCAACTGGTGATGATGAGCTGGTACAGCCGAGCCGAATCCTGGGCGCATTGCGGCTACCCCGGGCCGCCGACAGTCTGACGGCAAACCATGGATGCCCATCGGTAGGGTGCGCCGTGCGCACCGTAAACGCGTTGGTGCCTCGGTGCGCACAGCGCACCCTACATAGCCCGCCCAGCCTCGCTCGCGGTGTGCATTACAACAAGAGAGCCTGAAATGCCCGTACCCGATCTGTTCAAACAAGGCCTGGCCAACGGTTGGAAAACCTACGACGGCTCGCGCCTGGAGTCCGACCTGACCCTGGAAGCCGACGTGGCCATAGTCGGCAGCGGCGCGGGCGGCGGCACCACCGCGGAAATTCTCAGCGCCGCCGGGTTCAAGGTGCTGCTGATCGAGGAAGGCCCGCTAAAGACCAGCGACGACTTCAAGATGCTGGAGGACAAGGCCTACGCCAGCCTCTATCAGGAAGGCATCGGGCGCATGAGCAAGGATGGCGCCATCACCATCATGCAAGGCCGCGCGGTCGGCGGCACCACCCTGATCAACTGGACCTCAAGCTTTCGCACCCCATCCCCGACCCTGGAGCACTGGGCCAAGGAACATGGCGTCAAAGGCCATAGCCCAGAGGACATGGCGCCCTGGTTCGAGCGCATGGAGCAGCGCCTGGGCGTCGCGCCCTGGGCCGTGCCGCCAAATGCCAACAACGCGGTGATCAGCAGTGGCTGTGCAAAGCTCGGCTACGAATGGAAGGTGATCCCGCGCAACGTGCGCGGTTGCTGGAACCTCGGTTACTGCGGCATGGGCTGCCCGACCAACGCCAAGCAGTCGATGCTGGTCACCAGCATTCCGGCGACCCTGGATAAAGGCGGCGAACTGCTCTATCTGGCGCGCGCCGAACGCCTGCTGATCGAGGGCGACAAGGTCACGGGCATCGAATGCCTGGGACTAGACGAGCGCTGCGTTGCCCCCAATGGCCGCAAAATCACGGTCAAGGCCAGGCATTACGTACTGTCCGGCGGCGGCATCAACACGCCGGGGATTCTCCTGCGCTCGAATGCACCCGACCCGCACCAGCGCACCGGCAAGCGCACCTTCCTGCACCTGGTGAACTTCTCTGCGGCGCTGTTCGAGCAGGTGATCAATCCCTTCTACGGCGCGCCGCAGTCGATCTATTCCGACCACTTCCAGTGGGATGACGGCGCGGCTGGGCGCCTGTCCTACAAGCTCGAAGTCCCGCCACTGCAGCCGGCACTGACCGCCACCCTGCTCGGCCGCTTCGGCATCGACAACGCCATGCGCATGGAACAGCTGCCCAATACCAACGTGATGCTGGCCCTGCTGCGCGACGGCTTCCACCCGGACAGCGCCGAAGGCACGGTGGAACTGCGCGGCGATGGCAGCCCGGTGCTCGACTACCGGATGACCGACTACACCTGGGACGGCGTACGCCGCGCCTTCCATACCATGGCCGAGATCCAGTTCGCCGCCGGGGCCAAGTCCGTGCTGCCGCTGCACGCCGATGCCGGCTATGTGAAGACCCTGGGCGAAGCCAAGAGCCTGATCGACGGCCTGGATCTTGCACTGTTCCGCACCCGCCTGGGCAGCGCCCATGTGATGGGCGGTTGCGCCATGGGCGAAGACCCACAGCAGGCCGTCACCGATAGCCTTGGCCGTCATCACCAGCTGGAGAACCTGTCGATCCATGATGGCTCGCTGTTCCCCACCAGCATCGGCGCCAACCCGCAGCTGTCGATCTATGGCCTGACGGCCAAGCTGGCCAGCCAGTTGGCCGAGCGGCTGCGCGCCTAACCCATAACAGAGGAACCAGGCCATGTTGCAGAAAGTGGTTTCCGTGCTGCTGATCATCGCCGGCATCATTCATCTGCTGCCGCTTAGCGGCGTGCTCGGCGCGGAACGCCTGGCGCAGCTCTATGGCCTGACCTTCCAGGAGCCCAATCTGCTTCTGCTGATGCGCAGCCGCGCCGTGCTGTTCGGCCTGCTCGGCGCCTTGCTGATCTACGCCGCTTTTCGCCCGGCACTGCAACCGATTGCCCTGATCGGCGGCCTGCTTAGCGTGCTGAGCTTTCTCTACCTGGCCTGGAGCAGCCCGGGCTACAACGAGGCGCTGCGCCGGGTGGTGATAGCCGACTGGGTGGCGCTGGCCTGCCTGGTAAGCGCTGCCTTGCTGGTTTTACTTGCTCGCGGCAGGCTCTAAGTCCAAGCGTGCCGACTTGGCCGCAGTTGCCTTGCTGCGCTACCATCCGACTCCCCAACGGACCCGCCAGGACGTCACGATGAATCGAGTGTTATACCCAGGCACCTTCGACCCCATCACCAAGGGGCATGGCGACCTGGTCGAGCGCGCCTCGCGCCTGTTCGACAGCGTGATTATCGCGGTAGCGGCCAGCCCGAAGAAAAACCCCCTGTTCAGCCTGGAACAACGGGTGGAACTGGCCCGGGAAGTCACCCAGCACCTGCCCAATGTCGAAGTGGTGGGCTTTTCCACGCTGCTGGCGCACTTCGCCAAGGAACAGGGCGCCAATGTCTTCCTGCGCGGCCTGCGCGCGGTGTCCGACTTCGAATACGAATTCCAGCTGGCCAATATGAACCGCCAGCTGGCCCCGGATGTGGAAAGCCTGTTCCTCACCCCGTCGGAAAAATACTCCTTTATTTCCTCCACCCTGGTCCGCGAAATCGCAGCCCTGGGCGGCGATATCTCCAACTTCGTGCACCCGGCCGTCGCCGCCGCGCTGACCGAACGCTTCAAGCGCTAAGCCATGCACACCGGGCCGCGTGCATGCGCGGCCGGCATGGGGCACAATTTGCACATTGTTTCCCGGTTTTATCGCTGTGCCCGCGGGGTGCAGCAGGAGTTTGGCATGTCCCTGATCATCACCGACGACTGCATCAACTGCGACGTCTGCGAACCCGAATGCCCCAACGCGGCGATCTCCCAGGGCGAAGAGATCTATGTGATCGACCCCAACCTGTGCACCGAATGCGTCGGCCACTACGACGAACCGCAGTGCCAGCAGGTCTGCCCGGTGGACTGCATCCCCCTCGATGAGAACCATGTCGAGAGTAAGGATGAGCTGATGCAGAAGTACCTGATCATCACAGGCAAGGCCTAAGCATGCGCCGCCTGATCCGCGGCTATCTCCCCATGCACGCCCTTGGCGGCGCGCTGCTTCTGCTCTGCGCCCTGGCCACTCAGGCCGCCATTGCGCCTGACAAGGCCGCCATCGCCACGGCCCACCCAGCCGCCACAGTGGCCGGCCAGGAAACCCTGGCCCAGGGCGGCAATGCCTTCGATGCGGCGGTGGCCATCAGCGCCGCCCTGGCGGTGGTCGAGCCCTACGGCTCGGGCCTGGGTGGCGGCGGTTTCTTTCTGCTGCGCGAAGCCGGCGAACAACCGACCTACCGCTTTCTCGATGCCCGCGAACGCGCGCCCCTGGCAGCCCATGCCGAGCTGTACCAGGTCGACGGCGAGGTGCAAAAACCACTGTCGCTGAACGGCCCCTTGGCCGCCGCCATCCCTGGTCTGCCAGCCGCACTGGTAGAGCTGGCCGAACGCTTCGGCCGCCTGCCGCTGCGCGACTCGCTGGCGCCGGCCATACGCCTGGCCCGCAGCGGCGTCAGTATCGACCGGGTCTACCGCGAGCGCGCCGGCTGGCGCTTGGACGCCATGCGTGACGACCCGGAAACCGCACGGATTTTCCTTGATAAGGGGGAAATCCCCGGGGAATTTGCCCTGCTGCGCCAGCCCGAACTGGCACAAACCCTGGAACATCTGGCCGCGGCCGGGCACCAGGGTTTCTACGCCGGCCCAGTCGCCAGCAGGCTGGTACAGGGCGTGCGCGCCGCCGGGGGTATCTGGACCCTGGAGGATCTGGCGCAATACCGCATCATCGAACGCGCGCCGCTACGCGTGGCCCTGGCCGAGCAGCGTGAGCTGATCAGCGCGCCGCCGCCCTCGGCCGGTGGCCTGGCCCTGGCGCAAAGCCTGCTGATGTTGCAGCAACTGCCCTGGCAGCAGGCCGATGCCGTGCAGCGTACTCATCTGGTGGTGGAAACCCTGCGCCGCGTCTATCGCGATCGCGGCCTGCTGGGCGATCCGGACTTTGTCGCCAACCCGCTTGAGCGCTTGCTCGCCCCGGCCTATTTACAACGGCTAAGCACCAGCATCAGTCCGCTGCAAGCCACCCCCAGCAGTAGCCTGCCGGCGAGCGGGAGCTGGCAGGAGGGCGACCACACCACCCACTTCTCGGTGCTCGACAGCCAAGGCAACGCGGTGGCCGCCACCCTGTCGATCAATCTGCCGTTTGGCGCGGCCTTTACCGTGCCCGGCACCGGCGTGCTGCTCAACGATGAAATGGACGATTTCGCCGCCGACGTGCAGGGCGCCAATGCCTACGGCCTGAGCGGCAGCCAGGCCAACAGCATCGCCGCGGGCAAGCGGCCGCTGTCGAGCATGAGCCCGAGCTTTATCGAGAGTTCCACGGATTTCGCCAGCTTCGGCACCCCAGGCGGCAGCCGCATTCCCAGCATGGTACTGCTGTCGGTGCTGCAGTACCTGGATGGCGCGCCCATCGAGCGCTGGCCCAGCGTCGGCCGCTACCACCACCAGTTTCTGCCCGACCTGATCGAGCATGAACCCGATACCTTTAACGCCGAGCAAATCGCCGGCCTGCAGGCATTGGGACATCAGCTGAAATCCACCGGGCGCGCCTATGGCAATCAGCAAGTGCTGTTCTGGGAGAAAACTGGCAACAAGGTGCAGGCCGCCAGCGACCCGCGGGGAATTGGCAGCAGCGCAGTGATGACTGCGCCGCAACCCTAGGCAAGATCAACAGTACCGCCCGCTGCGGTCACAGCAACGAGGCCAGGCATACGCCTGGCGCGAAAGCTGTCAGTTCTGTTGGTAACCGCTGGTGGTGCAGCCCAGGCAACGCACAAAGGCTTCCTTACCCGGCTCAACCACCAGGGCGTGGCCGGCCTCACCGATATTGCCGCCCGCGGCGCTGAAGGGCAGGCTTACCACAAAGGCCACCGCACCAACGGCTGTTGCGGCAATCAGCAGCGGCCGGGCGATCAGCAGGTCGCCAATCATGGAATACGCCTTGGGGGCATTGGCGGTATACATAGGATCGCCACTGCTGTTCTGCTGCACCACTTCGGCATGGGCCGGCAGCGCCAGCAGGCCAGTGGTCAGCGCCAGAACAACAGCGGTTGAGCGGAACAGTTTCATGGGGCGGTCCTTCAGCTATTAGGAGGCGGTGACAACAACTATAACAGCGCTCTGACAATTGTCAGCGTGACCGGCGTCAATCGCCATAAAAGGCGTATTGTGGCCTCTTCGGGATAAAAGGCCGGTAAAACGCGAGAATTTCCTTGAGGTCGGCCACCTCATCCCCCGTCGGCCAGAAGGTCGGGCCGATAAACACCCGCCTGTTCTGGTAATCCAGCGCGCCCAGCACTATGGGCACCCCGGCCCCACGGGCGATGTGATAGAAGCCCATTTTCCAGCGCTCGACCTTCTTGCGCGTACCCTCGGGCGACAGCACCAGGATAAATTGCTTATGTTCGGCAAAGGCCTGGATCGCCTGCTCCACGGTGTTGACCTGACGATCACGCCGAATCGCAATGCCGCCCCACAGGCGCATCAGGCCGCCAAAGGGCCAGCGAAAGATGCTGTGCTTGCCGAACCAGCGGGCATTCAGGCGCAGCACGAACTTCAGGGCGATAAAGATCACGAAATCCCAATTGGAGGTGTGGTGCGCGCCTATCACCACAAACTTGTCGAGTGGCGGCAACTGGCCTTCGATACGCCAGCCCATCAGCCGTAGCACCGCATGACCTATCCATTCGGCCAGGGGATTGCGCGGCAAGTAGTTAGCGGACATCTCGACCTCGGTGTTGCTTATTGTTGTTCGAAAGCTCCAGGCCTGGGCCCGAAGGCTTTATCAGCGCTGGCAGCGCGGGCAATAGACGCTGGCGCGCTGGCCCAGCTTGACCTCGCGCAAGGTGCTGCCGCAGTTTTTGCAGAACTCGCCGCCACGCCCATAGACGAACAGCTCCTGCTGAAAATAGCCCGGCTGGCCATCACCGCCGACGAAGTCGCGCAGGGTGGTGCCGCCACGCTCGATGGCATAGGCGAGGATGCGCTTGATCTCATCCGCCAGTTTTATATAGCGCGCTCTGGAGATGCTGCCGGCCTCGCGGCGCGGGTCTATGCCGGCGGCGAACAGCGCTTCGGTCGCATAGATATTGCCCACCCCGACCACCACGGCGTTGTCCATGATAAAGGGCTTGACCGCCATGCTGCGGCCGCGTGACTGCTGGAACAGGCGCTCGCCATCGAACAACTCGGTCAAGGGCTCGGGGCCGAGCTTGCTGAGCAGCACATGGCTCAACGGATCGCTGCTCCACAACAAGGCGCCGAAACGCCGCGGGTCGGTGTAGCGCAGCGCCAGACCAGACTCCAGCTCAATATCCACATGCTCATGCTTGGCCGCCGGCAGCCCCGCCTCGACCAGACGCAGACTGCCGGACATGCCCAGATGGCTGATCAGGCTGCCGGTTTCGGCCTTGATCAGCAGGTACTTGGCGCGCCGCTCCACGCACTCGATGCGCTGGCCGGACAGGCAGATATCCAGGTCCTCGGGGATGGGCCAGCGCAGGCGGCGCTCGCGCACTATGACCCGGCTGACGCGCTGGCCTTCCAGATAAGGCGCGATGCCGCGACGGGTGGTTTCGACTTCGGGCAGTTCAGGCATATGGCTTCAATCGGGGCGGCGGCGGGCGGGCGCCAACCTTAGCAGGAATGCCACACAGCGACGAGCCAGCCCAGGCGCGCGACTATTGCAGGCCGTACAGCTGGCGCAGGCGCTGGTAGCTACCATCGGCCTGCACCTGCGCCAGCGCCGCATCGAAGCGGTCGCGCAACTCCCGCGAACGGAAGCCCACGAACCACCAGAGCTCATGGGCCTGTGGCAGCGGCACCTGCACCACATCCCTATCGGTGGCGGCGAAAACCCGCGGATTCTGCTTGCGCAGACTTTGCCACTGCCAGGCCAGTATCTCGCTGTCGATCAGGATGGCGTCACAACTGTGCAGCAGCCACTCCTCGACCTGGCTGCGCTGGGACGAGTATTCGCGGTAACGGGCAAACTCCTTGCTCGCCTCGGCAAAGGCCGCCCCCAGGCTTTGCGCGGCGTTCTGCCAGGCACACACCGTGACCCCGCGCAGGTCGCTCCAACGCCCTGAGAACTGGATATTCTGCTGGCGCCGGGTGACCAGGTAATTGCGATAGACGATAAAAGGCTGCGAATAGAACAGCTCGGGATCACTCGGCTGCACCTCCACCGCGACGTCGACGCGGCCCTGGCGCAACTCGACCTCCATGCGCTTGTTCGAGGCAAACAGCGGCACGAAGGACAGGCCCATGCGGGCGAACACCTCCCGCGCCAGATCCACCGAGAGACCGCTGAGCTTTTCCGGCACGACAAAGGGCGGCCGGGCCTGACCGAAGGCCACCCTCAGTGCTTGCGCCTCCTCTGCTTGCCCGCCCAGGCTGAACAGGACGAGCAGCAGAGCCATGACAGTGCGCATCGCTCCACCCTCGCGGCTGCCCTGCTGCAAGCTTAGCAGCCCATGGCCAAGCACCCGGGCGCCGGCCTAACCCAGATCGCGAATGCTTTCCCTGAGGTTTTCGAAGTCGTATCCAGACAGGCCGACATACTCCAGCACCAGCTGCTCGATGCTCTGCCACTCATGGTCGTCGGGCTGGTTGCCCAGCACCCGGTGGCTTTCGCAGATGTGCTCGGCCATCTTGAGAATCGCCAGCAGGGTCTTGAGCTGCGCATCGCACCCCGTCTCCTCGCGGAAGATCGCCAGGGCATTGTGATGGCTGGAAATCGCCTCACACAGGTGCAGCGGCAGGTTCCAGGATTTGGCGGTGAAATAACCGACCACCGCATGGTTGGTATTGAGCAGGCGGTTCTCGGTATCCACCACCCGGCACTCGCCGCTGGCGCTGGCGTAGGCCTCCTCCAGCACCGCCATATAGTCGGGGAAGCGCTTGAGCATCAGCGGGATGCCGCAGTTGTGGAACAGCCCCAGGGTATAGGCCTCGTCCGGCGACTGGTAGCCGATGCGCTTGGCCAGGGTCAGGCAAATCATGGCCACGTCCTGGGCGGTATCCCAGAAGCGGTTGAGGGTGACGATGGCCTCGTCGGTCAGCTCGCCCTTGATCGACTGGGCGTTGATCAGGTTGATCACCGTATCGCAGCCGAGCAGGTTGACCGCTTGCTGGATCGAGGCGATGCGATTGCTCAGGCCGAAATGCGCCGAGTTGACGATTTTCAGCAGCGCCCCCGACAGCCCTGGGTCCTGACTGATCAGCCTGGCGATGCTGGGCAGATCCGGCGAGGGCATAAACTGCTCCATCTGCAGGTCAACCATGATCTGCGGCTGCGGCGGCACGCTGATGCCCTGCAAGGCTTTCTGGATCTGTTCGGCGGAGAGTTCGTAAGCCATGCGGGGCGCAACCAGAATTGAGAAATACGCCACAGTCTAGCCAAAGCCGTCCGGCTTCCACAGCCAACTTTTGCCTACTGGCGGAAAAAGCCGCATAGGCTTGGGTCTGTTGCCATTTCATTCTCGGCCGCGCCGGCGCCTGTTTTTACGCGAGGCAAGGCACGAGGAGCGCGGTTTGGTCATTCCAAATAAGCGACGAGAAACGCAGCATCGCGCAAAAACAGGCCCGGCCCTTCGGGTTGCGCGGGAAATGGCCCCCGCTGTTGTTGCAGGACTTGGCAAGGGAATACCATTACCTGCGTCCTGCGCCTAACCGGGGACCATTTCTCGCGGCAACGCGGCTCGTGATGAAACGGCAACAGACCCAATGAACCCGCTATAATTCCGCTCTTTTTTCGGAGCCGCCCCCATGTCCCTGCCCAGCCTGCGCCTAAAAGCCAACGCCGATCGACGCCTGCGCGCCGGCCATCTGTGGGTCTACAGCAATGAAATCGACGTCGCCGCCACCCCGCTGGGCGGCTTTGCCGCGGGCGACCAGGCCATTCTCGAAGCCGCCGGTGGCAAGCCCCTGGGCATAGTCGCCATGAGCCCGAACAACCTGATCTGCGCCCGCCTGCTGTCGCGCGACGTCAAGCATGTGCTGGACAAGTCCCTGCTGGTACACCGCCTGAACGTCTGCCTGTCCCTGCGCGATCGCCTGTTCGACAAACCGTGCTACCGCCTAGTGTACGGCGACTCCGATCTGCTGCCGGGCCTGGTGGTCGACCGCTTCTTCGACATCCTGGTGGTGCAGCTGGCTTCCGCCACCATGGAACGCCATAAGGACGAGGTGCTCGCCGCGCTGATCCAGGTGTGCAAACCCAGCGGCATCCTGCTCAAGAACGACTCCGCCGCCCGCGACGCCGAGGGCCTGACGCGCTATGTGGAAACCGCCTTCGGCCTGGTGCCGGAGTGGGTCGCCCTGGAAGAGAACGGCGTGAAGTTCGAAGCGCCGGTGATCGAAGGCCAGAAGACCGGCTGGTTCTATGACCACCGCATGAACCGCGCGCGCCTGGCGCCCTATGTGAAGGGCAAGCGGGTACTCGATCTGTTCAGCTATATCGGTGGCTGGGGCGTGCAGGCTGCGGCCTTCGGCGCCAGCGACGTGATGTGCGTGGACGCCTCCGGCTTCGCCCTCGACGGCGTGGAGCGCAACGCCGCGCTGAACGGCCTCACCGACCAGGTCGCCTGCGTCGAAGGCGATGTGTTCGAGGCACTGAAACAGCTCAAGGCCTCGGAAGAGCGCTTCGACGTGATAGTTGCCGACCCACCCGCCTTTATCAAACGCAAGAAAGACCTGAAGAATGGCGAAGGCGCCTACCGCCGCCTCAACGAGCAGGCCATGCGCCTGCTCAACAAGGACGGCATCCTGATCAGCGCCAGCTGCTCCATGCACCTGCCGGAAGACGATCTGCAGAACATTCTGCTGACCAGCGCGCGCCACCTGGACCGCAATATCCAGCTGCTCGAACGCGGCGCCCAGGGCCCGGATCATCCGGTGCATCCAGCCATCCCGGAAACCCGCTATATCAAGAGCCTGACCGTCCGCCTGCTGCCCAATAGCTGAACAGCTGCACCCACCGAGTGCGTGTCGGTGGGTGCAACTTCCCCTCCCAGTGTTACCACTCCCCACACCCGCCTGGCGCAAATCCCGCCCTGGGCTAAGCTTGCAGAGCTGAACAAGGCGTCAACTACGGCGTTATGCGCGATGGCGTGCTATTTGCTTTGTTCAACCGCATAACGCAACCCGTGCTCGCGAGGCAACGGGTTCGAACACTCAGGTCGGCGCCACAAGCGCATTGACCTGTTTTGCAAAAATTGGGGAGGGGTATGGCTGACCAGGCTGGGGACAAACCGTTCCTGCAATTCACCAATGTAAAGAAGACCTACGATCACAAGAATCTGGTGGTCAAGGACTTCAACCTGGATGTGGCCAAGGGCGAATTTATCACCCTGCTCGGCCCTTCCGGCTCAGGTAAAACCACCTGCCTAATGATGCTCGCCGGGTTCGAAGACGTGACCAGTGGCGAGATCCTGATCAACGGCCGCTCGGTCACCAGCATCGCGCCCTATCAGCGCAATATCGGCATGGTGTTCCAGCAGTACGCCCTGTTCCCGCACATGACCCTGCGCGAAAACCTGGCCTACCCGCTGAAGATCCGCAAAAGGCCCAAAGAGGAAATCCGCGCCAAGGTCGACGAATACCTGTCGCTGGTCGAGCTGCTGGATTTCGGCAACCGCTTTCCCGGGCAACTCTCCGGCGGCCAGCGCCAGCGCGTGGCCCTGGCCCGGGCGCTGATCTTCGCCCCGGACATAGTGCTGATGGACGAACCCCTCGGCGCCCTGGACAAAAAGCTGCGCGAGCAGATGCAGTTCGAGATCAAGCGCCTGCACGAGCAGCTCGGTTTTACCGTGATCTACGTGACCCACGACCAGACCGAAGCCCTGACCATGAGCGACCGCATCGCCGTGTTCAACAACGGCATAGTCCAGCAGTGCGCGCCGCCCCATGTGCTCTACGAGCGCCCGGCCAACCTGTTCGTCGCCGACTTTATCGGTGAAAGCAACAAACTTAAGGGCACCATCGAAGCGGTCAACGGGGAAACCGTCCAGGTGCGTCTGGCAGATGGCGCCGTGGTCAGCTCGCTGAAGGCCAACTGCACCCAGGTCGGCCTGCCCACCACCGTATCGATCCGCCCGGAAAAGCTCACCTTTACCGATCGCCTGGGCAGCGCCGGCAATCAGGTGATGGCGCGCTTCGTCACCCGCCACTATGTCGGCGAATATATCCGCTACCACTTCGAAACCGCCGATGGCACCGAACTGGTGGTGAAAAACATGAATGACAGTTCCGCACCACAACTCAGCGCCAAGGAAGAGGTTGCCCTGGCCTGGCTGCCACAAGACAGCCAGGCGCTGGATCGCCCCGAGGTTCCGACGACGCTCTAACCATAAGACTAAAAGCAATGGAGCACAGCAATGGCTAGATCACTGACCACCCGCTTTTCCACATTCGCTTTGGCGGCAGCCCTGGGCACGGCATCCTTCACCGCCGCGGCCGAGGACAGCCTGACCGTGGTGTCTTGGGGCGGCGCATATGGCGCGGCGCAGAAAAACCACATGATCGACCCCTTCCAGAAAGACACCGGGGTCAAGGTGCTGTTCGAGGACTACTCCGGCGGCGTGGCGGAAATGAAGGCCCAGGTCGAGTCCGGCAATATTCAGTGGGACGTGGTCGACGTCGAGGTGATCGACCTTGAACGCGCCTGCTCCGAGGGCCTGCTGGAAAGCATTGACCACAGCGTGCTGCCCGCCGGCGTGGACGGCACTCCGGCCGCCCAGGACTTTATCCCCGAGGCCCTGTCCAACGAATGCGCCGTGGGCAATATCGTCTGGTCGGTGGTGTTCGCCTACAACAAGGACACCATTGGCGGCACCCCGGCCGCGAGCATCGGCGACTTCTTCGACACCAAGAAGATCCCCGGCAAGCGCGCCATGCGCAAACGCCCCCAGGTCAACATGGAATGGGCCCTGCTGGCGGACGGCGTAGCCCCGGCTGAAGTCTACGAAGTGCTGGCCACTCCGGAAGGCCAGGCCCGCGCCTTCGCCAAGCTGGACAGCCTGAAGAAGGACATCGTCTGGTTCGACTCCTGGTCGCAGGCCCCGCAACTGCTCAACGACGGCGGCGCGGTGCTGGTGCAATCGGCCAACGGGCGCTTCTATGACGCCATCCGCCAGGAAGGCAAACCCTTCGTCATCGTCTGGGACGCCCACGTCTATGACCTCGACGCCTGGGCCATCCTCAAAGGCTCGCCGAAGAAAGACCTGGCGCTCAAGTTTATCGCCTACGCCACCCAGTCCAAGCCGCTGGCGGGCATGTCGGACGTGGCCTACGGCCCGACCCGCAAATCCTCCACGCCGATGATGGACCCGGCCGCCGCGCCGCACCTGCCCACCGCGCACCTGGATAAAGGCATCCAGGCCGGCGCCGAGTTCTGGGCGGACTACGGCGAATCCCTCGGTGAAAAGTTCAACGAGTGGCTGTTGAAGTAACCCGCTATGACCCCTCTCCTGCGGGAGAGGGGTCAGGATTTTCGGAGTAACGCCTTGTCCTCCCTCACGTCTACCGAAGCCAGCCAAGCCTCCAGCGCCCGTAACAAGAAGCGCCTCACCGCCTTTTTGTTTGTCGTGCCGCTGCTGGTATTTATTCTGCTGACCTTCGTCGCACCTATCGCCAGCATGCTCTGGCGCAGCGTGCACCACCCGGCCGTGGCCGAATTGATTCCGCTGACCCTGAACGAGTTGCAACGCTGGGACGGCAAAGCACTACCCGACGACCAGACCCTGGCCGTGTTCACCCAGGAATTGCATGGCCTGGCCCAGCAGCGCCTGTCCGGCAAACTGGCCGAGGAGTTCAACCGCGCCTATACCGGCATGTCCAGCGTGGTAAAGGCCAGCGCGCGCAAAGTCGCCCGGCTAAAGCCTGAGCAGCTTGCCGAGCAAGGCGCCTCAACCCTGCTCAAGTCCCATCCGAACTGGCGCAAGCCCGAGCTCTGGCATGCCATTGCTCGCGCGGGCAAGGTCTACACCTATGACTACTACCTGACGGCCCTGGATCTGGAGATAAACCAAGAGCAGGGCATCCAGGTGCGTGAAGACACGCAGATCTACCTGCAGCTCTATAGCAAGACCCTGAACATGGCGCTGGTCATCACCATCTTCTGCGCCCTGCTCGGCTACCCGCTGGCCTACTACCTGGCCGGCCTGCCGGAAAACCGCGCCAATCTGTTGCTGGTACTGGTGCTGCTGCCGTTCTGGACCTCGCTGCTGGTGCGCACCACGGCCTGGATCGCCCTGCTGCAGACCAACGGGGTGATCAACTCCTTCCTGCTCGGTATCGGCGTTATCGGCCAGCCCATCGAGATGCTCTACACCTCGTTCGCCACCGTGGTGGCGATGACCCATATCCTCTTGCCCTTTATGATTCTGCCGCTGTACAGCGTGATGCGCGGTATCGACCCCAGCTACCTGCGCGCCGCCATGTCTCTCGGCGCCAAACCGATTCCCGCCTTCGTGCGCATCTACTTCCCCATGACCCTGCCGGGGCTGAGTGCCGGCGCCTTGCTGGTGTTTATCATCTCGGTGGGTTACTACATCACCCCGGCCCTGGTTGGCGGCACCGATGGGCAGATGATCAGCAATATCATCGCCTTCCATATGCAGCGCTCGAACAACTGGGAGCTGGCCGCCGCGCTGGGCTCGTTGCTGCTCGGCCTGATCCTGCTGCTGTACTGGCTGTACGACCGCTTCGTCGGCGCCAGCAATATCAAACTGGGATAAGCAGACGATGAAGATTCCCGCCTACTACGGCTTCTGGCACCACCTGGCGGCCTGGCTGCTGAAAACCAGCTCCTGGCTGGTGCTGCTGTTCCTGATTCTGCCGATCCTGGTGATCATTCCGCTGTCGTTCAACACCGAACCCTTCTTCAGCTTTACCGAAGGCATGCTTACCCTGCAGCCCGAGGCCTATTCGCTGCGCTGGTACCGGGAAATCTTCAACGATCCGAAATGGATACTGGCGATCCAGAACAGCTTTCTGATCGGCATCTTCGCCACCCTGATCGCCACCGTGCTGGGCACCTGCGCGGCGGTGGGCCTGGCCCGCGACGATATGCCGATGCGCCGGCTGATCACCGCCCTGCTGCTGTCGCCGATGATCGTGCCGCTGATCATCACCGCCGCCGGGATGTTCTTCTTCTATTCCGACCTGGGTCTGGCCGGCAATTACCTCGGGGTGATCATCGCCCACGCGGCGTTGGGTACGCCCTTTGTGATCATCACCGTGACCGCCACCCTCACTGGCTTCGACTACAGCCTGGCGCGCGCCGCGCTAAATCTGGGCGCCACGCCGCTGCGGGTGTTCTTCGACATCATCATGCCGTTGATCCGCCCTGGGGTGATTTCCGGCGCGCTGTTCGCCTTTATCACCTCGTTCGACGAGGTGGTGGTGATCCTGTTTATGGCCGGCCCGCAACAGCGCACCATCCCCCGGCAGATGTTCTCGGGCCTGCGCGAGCAGATCAACCCGAGCATCCTGGCCATCGCCACCCTGCTGATTCTGGTATCCATCGCCCTGCTGGTCACCATCGAACTGCTGCGCCGCCGCGCCGAGCGCCTGCGCGGTATCGAGCTGATCGAATAAAGCTCGGCCACGGCTCGCTCGCCGCCGGGCGCGCCGGCCTTCCTTGGGAGTGCGCCGAAGGATTAGAATCGGCGCTCTCCTGCCCTATCCAGGCGGACCTTGTAGCCCGGCCACGCCAGCGCCCACCCCGCGCCAGGCAGCGCCCCGGCCCGGTAAATGCGCACTTGCGTTTGCCTTGGGCCTGAACCCGGCTCAACATACGCATCAACAGCCCGTTGCCCGCACAGCGTTATCGCCTGTGCACGCGTGACCTGAATAGCCTTTGCAGGATTTATCGCCATGCCTGATTACCGCTCGAAGACCTCCACCCACGGCCGCAACATGGCCGGCGCCCGTGCCCTGTGGCGTGCCACCGGGATGAAGGACGAAGACTTCAAGAAGCCGATCATCGCCATCGCCAACTCCTTCACCCAGTTCGTGCCCGGCCACGTGCACCTGAAGGACATGGGCCAGCTGGTAGCCCGCGAGATCGAGAAACACGGCGGTGTGGCCAAAGAATTCAACACCATCGCGGTCGATGACGGCATCGCCATGGGCCACGACGGCATGCTCTATTCGCTGCCGAGCCGCGAGATCATCGCCGACTCCGTCGAATATATGGTCAACGCCCACTGCGCCGACGCCATCGTCTGTATCAGTAACTGCGACAAGATTACCCCCGGCATGCTGCTGGCCTCGCTGCGCCTGAATATCCCGGTGATTTTCGTTTCCGGCGGGCCGATGGAAGCTGGCAAAACCAAGCTGGCCAGCCACGGCCTGGACCTGGTCGACGCCATGGTGATCGCCGCCGACGATTCGGCATCCGACGAGAAGGTCGCCGAATACGAGCGCAGCGCCTGCCCGACCTGCGGCAGCTGCTCCGGCATGTTCACCGCCAACTCGATGAACTGCCTGATGGAAGCCTTAGGGCTGGCCCTGCCGGGCAACGGTTCGACCCTGGCCACCCACAGCGACCGCGAGCAGCTGTTCCTGCAGGCCGGGCGCAC